>NZ_CP051167.1:6207500-6357750 GCF_012295525.1 Oxynema aestuarii AP17
TGGCTCCCGGAGTGACCGCCAAGTGACCTGCATTGAGAGTGACCCCGGGGCGATCGCGATCGAACGCAAAGGCATTGGGCGAACCGAGCAGACGGTCGAAAACCGGAGCCTGGGAAACATCGAACCAGCCCCCCTCAAAGCCAATCCCCGTGGCAGTGGTGGCAAAAAAAGACGCCGGAACGTCCAAACGGGCTTGAGACCCGAAGACAATTCCGGCAGGATTGAGCAAATAGAGATTAGAATTGCCCCCGCTCACTTGAAGCAATCCGTGGATAACCGAGGGATCGCCACCGACCACCCGAGTTAAGATGTTGCGAATCTGGGGATCCGACAAAAAATTGGCTGTTTGACCCGGATCTAGCCCAAACTGCTCGAAACTGTGAAACAGGTTGGCACCGTCAGGCGATCGCCTGCCGCCATCAATATCAAAACGGTTGCCGTCAGGGGTAACGACAGTTCCCGTACCGTCCGCCGCCGGGATCGGAGTTTGCGTCCGTCCCGGTGCGGCCCCTAAAAGAGTCAAACAAATCGGTAAAGTCCACAACCAACGGTGATGGGTTACCCGTGACGACACGATGGTTTTACTCCTGAGTGCTTTGATTGCGAGCGACGAGCGGTTCTTCTGAAAATTCGCCGAGATCGACAGAATTTAAAAGTTGCTGCCAGCGTTCGGCCAAGTTAGAATCTTCGGGATTTTCTTGACGCAGTTGCGCTAAACTGGCCAAAGCTTCGTGCCAAATCCCGTTTCTAGCATAAATAGACGGAATTTCGTCGGGCTGGGCATCCTCTAAAGCTGCCGTCAGTTCCATAGTCGCTTCCGTGCGTTCGATCCAGCCATCGACAAACAAATCGCCACTGCGATCGTTCGGATCGCAAATCGTGACTAAATACCAGTGGTACATTTCCCCAGTTTTCAGCGCTTCGACGTTTTCTGACGGAAGTTGCAAGCTCACAATTCCGGATTTGACGGGGGCTGCAAACGTCGTTTGATAGATGACTTCTTCGTCATTTTTGTCGAGTAAGGTAAATTCTAGGGTTTGTTCCGAGGCGCCCGGAACGTACCAGAAGAAGGTCGGATGTTCCGATACGGTGAGCGCTAAGAATTTTTCGGGAATCAAAGGCGTCAGTGTCTTTGCCCCTTCTTCATAGTTACCGCAGCCTCGGGTTCCCCCTTCAGCCGTTGCTGGCGGTGCCCCCCGGTTCGGTGGCGAAAAGGCTTCGCTGACCAACCAACTGTCGGACGGTCCCGGGCGAGTATTGACCGACTGCGCTTGTGCTGGCAAGATTGAAGACGCTGCCAGTGGGATCGTTAACAGTACCCCGATCGGAATCTGGGCGATCTTTTTGATTGAACGTTTCCGAATCATGATTGTCACTCTCTTCCTGAAGAAAATACAGGTGGAGCTATCCGGCCAAAAGCCTCCAGAATCTGGATTTTGGCATGAGGACACCCCCTTATATACTCAGTCTAATCGATCCAACTCTTGAGTCGCCAGTGGCTTATTTTTACTGCTCTAAAAGTAATTAGACGTTCGTAAAAACATTAAAGTTTCATAAAATTGATGGCGTTTAAGTTCGTGCAAAGGCGATCGCGCGATACCAGGGGTTATATGGTGGAGCCAATTTCGAGCCAATTTTGAGCTAATTTCGAGCAGATTTTGAATGGGCACGGTGCGATCGCCGAGGGACTTGTTCCCAGTAGAAATGACCCGTTCACTTGCTCGACCGTTCTACCTTCCGAGAAGCAACGGCTCAATTGTCTATCGAATGCGAACGAGGTTGATGGTTTAAGGGGAATTCGATCGGAACGCTGGCTGGGCGCGATCGCCCATAATATTCATTTGCCAAGCAGAAATCGCCGTGCAACCGAGCCCAACCGACCGCCAAAATCGAGCCAAAACTCCCACGATTTCGATGGGGTGGCTGGCTAAATTGGTCGCCCTTCTTGCCTTAGTTAATTTCCTTTTAGGACTGTTTAATTTAACTTACATTCCCCTACGAGATTTTTATATCAAACACGTCCCCGATCTCGTCATCTTTTACGATCCGATGAAAGGGATCGAACCCCATCGCGACACGCAAACTTATCTGAAAACAGTCGATTTGTTGACGGAAGAATTGACAGGCGATCGCTCCGATTCTGGCTCCGATAAAATCGAACTCTTATTCGCTTCTCTCCGGCAGCAAACGGTCAAATTAATTGAAGAAAATCCCTTTGCCGTTCCCTCAAGACTTCCCAGTTTTGCCAAAATTCAACGCGAAATTGAAGATCGGATGAACGTGGACTCGGCAAAAGTTGCCTTCGCACAATTCTGGACGCGCCAGCATTTCAACCAAGCCGGATCCCTGCAAGAACTACAATTTTTTGACCGCCGCATCCGTCCCTTAATGGACGCCAATTATTTTCGCAACGTCGATGTTTACGGGCAATTCATCGATGAATTTTGGCGGGTCGATATCTTTTTCATGGCCTTTTTTGCCGTCGAATTCTTCACCCGTACCTTTTTCCGCTATCGCCGCGAAACCGATCTCAAGTGGTTTGACGCGGTCTTGCGGCGCTGGTACGACATCTTTTTATTTGTTCCATTTTGGCGCTGGTTGCGGGTGATTCCGGTCCTGGTACGCTTGCAACAAACGCAATTAGTGGACTTCCGGCGCGCTTTAGTGCAGATGACCCGCGAACCGGGGGCGCAATTGGCCGATCGCCTCGCCAAATTTGCTATGGTACGCTGGATCGACCAAATGCAGTCAGCCGTTGCCACTGGCGAACTGGCGCGCGCTTTACTGTCGCCACAACCTTACATCGCCGTCAACGAGGTCAACGAAATCCAAGCGATCGGCGATCGCCTCTTGGAATTGACCATTTACAAAGTTTTACCCCGCGTCCAACCGGAAATCGAAGAGTTACTCCACTACAGCATCGAAAGTGCCTTAAAAGATTCCGATTTTTATCAAACCTTGCAAAATATTCCCGGAATCGGCACCTTACCGGAAGACACGATCGAAACCCTCGCCAACAACCTCGCCGACACCACGATTAAAGTCTTAGCCAATTCCTACAGCGATCTGGAAGGTCGGGCAATTTTCGAGACCCTTTCCAAACAGTTCGGCGCTTCTTTACGGGAAGAACTGCGCGCCAAAGCCACTCGCGCCGAACTCGAAAGCCTCTTGCAAGACTTATTAGAAGAACTGAAATTAAATTACGTGGTCAAATCCACCGAAACCAGTCCCGAAGCGATTCTCGACGAAGTAGAGCAAATGGATCGCATGGCGGAAAATTCCTCTCTTCCCGGCGCGATGACGACCCCTTCCACCAGGCGATCGCGCGATCGCCCCTCCAACTCGGACGATCTCGATCTTTAATGGGCCTCAATGGGCGTCGCCACCGACGACCACATTGCGAATCCGCAAACTCGGACCGCCACAACCGACGGGTAAGCCACTTTGTCCGCCTTTTCCACAACCGCCGGACTCGTCCCAATAAAAATCATCGCCGATCGCCTCGATATCGGCCAGGGTACTGAACACGTTCCCGGAAAGGGTGACATCGCGCACGGGTTCGGCTAATTTCCCGTTGCGAATCATCCACGCTTCCCCAGCGCTGAAGGTAAACATTTCGCCGTTGGTCATCCCCCCGAGCCAGTTGCGGGCGTAAACTCCTTTTTTAATGTCGGTAAACAGGTCTTTGACCGGGGTACTACCCCGTTCGATCCAGGTGTTGGTCATGCGAACCAGGGGCGGATATTGATAGTTGAGACAGCGCGCGTTTCCGGTGGGGGCTTCTCCTAATTTGCCTGCGGTTTCGCGCGAGTGCAGCCGTCCGGCTAAAATTCCATCTTTAATCAGTTGGGTGGTGGTGGCGGGGGTGCCTTCGTCGTCGTAGAAGTAGCTGCCGCGATGTCCCGGCGGGGCGGCGCCATCGAAAATTTGTAATTCCGGCGGACCGAAACGGCGTCCGAGAGTCATTACTTCGAGTAAGTCGGGATTTTCGTAAGCCATATCGGCTTCGGAGAGATGCCCGAAGGCTTCGTGAACGAACAGTCCGGTGAGGATCGGATCGATGACGACGGTGTAGGTGTTACCTCGGGCGGTGGGCAAACTGAGGGCGTCTACGGCGCGTTGGGCGGCGCCGCGCACTTGGTCGTCGAGGGCGGTGAGGTCTTGGTAAGCTTTGCGCGATCCGGTGGTTTCTCGTCCGGTTTGCACGGTTTCGCCATTGCGGGCGGTGGCGGCGAAGCGCATTTCCATGTCTACCCAGGATTGATCGATCGCCGTTCCTTCGGAGGTGAACAGGAGGATGCGTTGGGCGCTATCGGCGTAGCGGACGGAGGTGGTGGCAATCCGAGGATCGACGCCGCGCAAAATGGCGGTGTAGCGATCGCACAGGGCTTTTTTGTCGGCGAGGGGGATTTGGCGCGGGTGAATGCCACTGATGGGCATCTGGCAGGTGTCGCGGATGGCTTCAATGGGGGCGAGTAAGGTTTCTTCTTCGCCGACTAGGCGGGCGGCGGCGATCGCCTCTTCGACGCGATCGCTCAAACTCCCTAGGTGATTGAAGCTGGCAAATCCCCACCCTCCTCGATAACAGGCCCGGACTTGTCCGCCAATGGCTACCCCTTCGCTGAGGGTTTCAATTTTGTCTCCCCGTAAAAAAATATCGGTTCCTTCGGATTCTTCCAGACGAATCGCCAAGTAATCGACGCGGGAGGAGTAGCGCGCGATCAGATCGTCTAGTAAGTTTTTGGCATCGGCTATCGAGGTAGACATGAGAAGGGGTAGCACTCGACGGGATCGAGTCTATTTTCTTACAAAATGTCCTTTTTTGCTCCCCCGTTCGGGGACGATCGCCCGGGAACGCTCCCCGGGATGGGGATCTTGGTAACTCCTGATGTCGTCGGCTTCTTTCAGCGATCGCGTAAAAATTCGGCGATCGCGCCGAGGGGTAAGATGCGGCGGGCGGCGTCGATTTCGGCGGCGGCTTTGGGCATTCCGTAGACGACACAATCTTCTCGGGATTGGGCGATCGTGTACCAACCGCGATCGCGCAGTTGTTTTAAACCCTCGGCCCCGTCTCGACCCATTCCCGTCAGCAAAATTCCCACTCCCATCGCGGGCCAATGTTGAGCGAGACTGGCGAACAATACGTCCGCCGAGGGACAGTAAGGACAATTGAGGGGTTCGCGACGGTAGTTTAGGGTCAGGTCGGCGCCGACGATCGCGTGTTTGGGCTGCCCCGCAATGTAGACTTTACCCGGTTCGATCGCCTGTCCGGACTTCAGCATGACGACGGTCAACGGGGTGCGATCGTCTAACCAGCGAATTAGTCCCGGGGCGAATTGTGCCTCGATATGCTGGACGACGACGATCGCCGCGCGAAATGTTTTGGGTAATTGTGAGAGGATCGTGGAGATCGCCTGGGGACCTCCGGTAGAGGCGGCGATCGCGACTAGAGGCGGCAGCAGATCGGAACGAACGACCGTTGCGCGGCTTCTTCCCGTCCCCGGACGGGCGATCTCGCAAGCACTCGGCATTTTTCCTAGCAGTTTGGCGATCGTGGCGATTTTCTCCAACAGGGCGATCGCGCCGGGAGAATCTTCCGAGGTCGCCAAACTTGGCATTTTGACCACGTCGAGCGCCCCGTGACCCATCGCCGCAAACACTTGTGAGACATTCGTGTCGATACTCGCCGTAACGATTAATACCGCACAAGAAAACTGCCGGACGATTTGCGCCGTCGCCTCTACCCCATTGAGGACGGGCATCTGCAAATCCATTAAAATCAAATCCGGTCGCTTTTGCGAACATTTCGCGACCGCCTCCGATCCGTTGCCAGCAATCCAAATAATTTCATAGTGTGGTACTTTACCCACAATGCGGCGTAAGGCTTCTACCGCTAGCACCATATCGTTGACGATCGCTATTTTCATTGACTGGAAAGGACGGGGCGATCGTTATTGTAGTCGAGGGAGTGAGAAGAGAGTAGGGTCGTCTCTCCCGATTCCCCATTCCCAATTCCCTCGGAGACTGTTTATAAAATAAACATCAACAGCCCGGTTTGAGAGGAGGCAATTGCCGGGACATCAAACGATAGATGGCTGCCTTCTCGTTACCCCAACTCTCTCGAAGTTTCTCTTGTGTCCTGTAGGGGTTTGGTGACCAAACCCCTACTACAGCAGTTTTCGCTGTTGGGCGGTACATTTCGATCCCCCTAAATCCCCCTTTCAAAGGGGGATTTAGGGGGATTTTTAAGGGGGGTTGGGGGGATATTTGCCTCTTGTCCCCCATGACCGCGCCAATTGCTGTAATTTTTTTTAATATTTTCTCGATCGACCATCTCTAAATCTAAAATCTCTCTTCCCCCGATCCTCCAATCGTGTCGATGACGGCATTAACAAAAGTGTTGTCGTGAAAACTGCTTTTAGTTAAATAATAATTGGCGCCGACTTCCAAACCTAAAAGCCGATCTTCTTCTCGTTCCTTATACGAAACAATAATTACCGGGATCGATTGAATTTGAGGATGGGATTTCATTTGTGAAACTAATTCAATGCCATTCATGCGGGGCATATCGACATCGGTAATCACTAAATCGTAAGCCTCTGAGATTAGGGCATTCCAGGCATCGACGCCGTTGACGGCGACATCGACGCGATAACCGCGATTTTCTAATAGTTTGCGTTCCATTTCGCGAACGGTAATCGAATCGTCAACGACTAAAATATGTTTGCAAACAGATTCGGCAATCGTTGACGGTTCGCGGTTGAAACTATTGAATTCTCCGCTAGCGAGTACTCCGCTAGCGAGTAAGGTTTCGATGGAGCGTAATAAATCTTCGACATCGACAATTAAGAGGGGGGAACCGTCTTCCATTAAAGCGGCAGCACTGATATCGCGGATTTTGCCGAGGCGCGGATCGAGGGGTTTGACGACGATATCCCGTTCGCCGATCGCGCGATCGACGACTAAACCGTAAGTGTGGGATCCGGTGCCGATAGAAATAACATCGAGTTCTTGCCGATTTGCGTGAGGGGCGATCGCACGATTCGAGTCCAATTCTAAAACGCGATCGGCGCCGATCAAACTAATATTTTGGCCGTTGAGATGGATATATTGCCGATTTTCAACCCAAGAAATCTCTGAGGGAGCAATCCGTAAAATACAGTTAATTCGGGTGAGGGGAAAAGCATAAGGTTCCCCGGCAATTTCGACAAGTAAAGTACGAATAACCGATAACGTTAACGGTAATTGAAACTGAAAACTCAAGCCGCCGTCGGGATTGGCAAAGGCTTTTAACGATCCGGAAACCTGTTGCACCATTGTTTTCGCCACGTCTAAACCGACGCCGCGACCGGAAATTTCCGTGACTTCTCGGGCGGAAGAAAAGCCGGGTAAAAATAGAAATTCGATCAGTTCGTTTTCGCTTAACTGGCGCGACATTTCCGGGGTGACCAGTTCTTTTTCGACGATACTGCGGCGCAATTGCTCGAAATCGAGACCGCGTCCGTCGTCGGAGACGAGGATCGAGAGCATTCCGGCGCGATGGGTGGCTTCGAGGCGAATCCGTCCTTCGGGGGTTTTCCCTTTTGCCAACCGTTCCTCCGGCGGTTCGATCCCGTGGTCGATCGCGTTGCGAAGCAGTTGGGTTAAGGGAGCTTGCAGTTTGTCGAGGATATCGCGATCGATGGGGGTGGATTGACCGATAATGTCTAATTTGACTTGTTTGCCGAGATCTTTGGCTAAATCGCGGACGGCGCGGGGAAAATTGGCGGTTCCTTCGCGAAAGGGACGCATTTGGGCGGCGATCGCCTCGCGGTAAAGTCGATCGCACAGGCTGGAAAAGCGACCGGAGAAGCGATCGAGTTCTTCGAGGCGATCGTTTAAGGTGTCGCTGCACTGGTGGGCTTGTTCTCGGGCGCTGACGAGGGCTTCGCGGTTGATGCCCCCGTGACGATCGCGATCGCAGCTTGTCTCTAATTGCTCTAACAGTTGGCACAGTTCGAGTTGGCGGGTTTTCAGTTGCAGTAGAGAGTTGGCAAAGGGCTGCAGCCAGTTGGACTCGATCAGGGATTCTCCCGCCAATCCCATCAAGCGGTTGAGATTGTCCGCACTCAAGCGCACGACCCGTTCCCCCGTCGCCGTCGCGGAATCGTTGGTTGGCTTCGTTTCGACGGTTTCAGCGTCGATCGCGCCCCCTGGGGTGCTTTCTGGCGGGGCGATCGCCGCTTCCGACTCGTTCAAAATTGCGGCAATTTGCGCTTCTTGTCGTTCGATCTCTCCCTGACGGTCCGCCAACCAGCGATCGAACTCGTTTTCGTCCACCTGACTCATGGCGAGCAACAAATCGCCCCCCGCGAGGAGGCGATCGATCGCTGCCGAATCGAGGGCGATCTGTCCTTTCTGTACGGCGACGAGGCAATCTTCTAGGACGTGGGCGATTCGCACCGCCGGATCGACTTGCACGATCCGGGCTGCCCCTTTGATCGAATGGGCCGCCCGGGCGATCGCGGCGAGGGCTTCGCGATTTTCGTCTAATTCTTCTAGTTTTAAAAGATTTTCCGTTAAAACCTGCACTTGGGTCTCGACTTCCATGCGAAATAAATCGCGCATGGACATCTGGCTCAAATCTCGGTTCTGTTCGCTCATAGCATTCTGTGGGCGATCGCTTCAAATAAGAGGCGATCGTCTAAATAATTGACTTTGCGATCGTGCCAGTTGACGATCGCCCGGGTGTAACTGTGGCTGGCGCAGGCGATCGCGGCGGGGGTGGTTTCCAATTGAACGGCGCAGGTGCGATGAATCCCGTAAATTTCATCGACGGGAAACACCCACAAGCCGCGATCGCTCTCGACGACGACCAAACGCGGATAAATCGCCAACCCTTCGCGATCGGAGATCTCGCAAGAGTGCAACTGCAACACGGCGTTGAGGGACACACACGGCAGCAATTCACCGCGAATGTTGACCAACCCTAAAAATAAGTCGTCGCTGCGGTGGGGAACCGTGCGGATCGTTCGGGGAGTGGCGATTTCGTGCAGTAACTCGGCCCGCAATGCCAGCCATTCCCCCCCCAACCGGAAAATCGCGATTCTGCTTGGCAGAGGCACTCCCGTCGCCCCGATCGCCGTATCCCGTTCCTCTGGCGCGACGGTCGGCGCCTGTTCTTCCGTCGATCTTGGTTCTGACTCAGATTGCCACCCTTCCCCCGCCAGCGATCGCGTCCACTCCTCAACATAGTCATCCGCAGGCGGGCGATCGAACAGTTGGCGCCCCCCTTGTGAATAAATGGGGCAGTTATGGCAGTGAATGACGCGATCGAGTTCTTGACACGAGCGATCGCCATCGATACCAATTATTTTCCAGCAATTCTCCATGAAGGGATTTTAGAGTTTTTTAGAGTTTTTTAGATTGAGGGAATTGGGAACGACCCGCCTACTCCCTACTTTTCGTTCCCCCTTCCCCCTTCACCCCGACAACTTAAACCGCGCGATCTCCCCTTGCAAACCTCGCGCCGCATCGTTCAACTGTTCGATCGCCCGATTCGTATCGCTCAATGCTTGGGCCGTTTGACCGGACGCTTCGCTTAACTGCACCATTGCCGCACTGATTTGACGGGCGCCTTCCGACTGTCCCTCCATTCCTTGACTGACCGATTCAAAACGGGGGGTCAAACTTTGCACTCGTTCGATAATTTCGCTCATTTGGGCGCCGATGACTTGGATATTTTCCACGGCCCGGGCGACTTCTTTGGTGAATTTATCCATTTCCATCACACCCGTGGAAACGGCGGATTGCATATCTTTAACCATTTGCTCGATATCGAGGGTGGCGATCGCCGTACTGTCCGCCAGACGACGAATTTCGCGGGCGACCACGGCAAAACCACTGCCGTATTCTCCTGCTTTTTCCGCTTCGATCGCCGCGTTGAGGGAGAGCAAGTTCGTGCGATCGGCCACTTTAGTAATGGTCGTTACAATCCCGTCGATCCGATTGGCTTTTTCGCCGATCGCGCCGAGTTTGGCGGCGATCGAACTGGTTCCTTGCGAAAGTTGTCGCATCGTTTCTTCCATTCCCAATAAGTCTTGCTGACCGTTTCCGGCGGCGATCGTGGTTTGATGCGAAAGTTCTTTCACTTGTTCCATGGTCACGACTAATTCCGAGGCGGTGGCTGCAATTTGTTTCGCCGTGGCAACGACTTGATTGGTCGAAGCAACTTGTTGAGTGACCGTAGCTTCTAACTGTTTCCCCGAGGCGGCGATTTGAGTAGTAGAACTGGTAATTTGAATCCCGGAATGTTGGACTTGTCGGATCAGAGAATTGAGTTTGCGCGTCATGTTATAAAATGCACTTTGCAATCTGCCGATTTCGTCGGGAGAATCACTCACTCGTACTGATGTTGTCAAATCTCCTTCGGCAATTCTTTCGGCCACTCTGACAATGCTAATAATTTTATTGCCGAGGGGTTTGGCGATCGTCCGACTGAAATACCAGCCTAAAATTATGGCCGTGAGCGGTCCGATCAGCATCCCGAGAACTGCCCAAGACCGGGTTTGTGCGATCTCTGCGCTGGCATCTTCACTGACTTGTTCGACTAAATCTTCGTTGAGCGATAAAATGTTGTCCAAAATTTCTTCAGTTTTATGAAACGCGGGTTCGACTTCATCGATATGAAATTGATTCAAGCGATCGAGTACTTCATTGGCTGCTCGCAATTTCACCATTTCCGGAGAATTTTCTTGGTTATTGGCAATCAGTTCGGCGATTTTCAATCCCGGCGCTCTGGGTAACCCGTAAGCTTGATATTCTTCATGAATTTCAAGAAACTGTCGGTCGGCGTTTTTCCACTGTTGCAAAACGAGCAGGAAATCTTGAAAAATTTCTTGTTGTCTTTCGGGGATTTCTAAGTTTTGGTATTGTTCCAATCCTTCATTAATTTGTTGGTAAGCCCGTTCGATCCGGTCTAATTCTTCTTTGCGGATGGCTGCATCGAGTCGCGGATTGGTGAGGTTTCTTTCTGAGGATTGAATTTGGGTTTGTCCTTCGTTGACTTTCCATAAGGATAAAACGGCGGGCGAGGCGGTATCGGTGAGCAAACTGAGGCGATCGCTCAACCGATGGTTACCCATCCAACCGAATAAGGCAACGATGAAAATAATCAATCCCATAAATGTAAATGCTGCAATCATTCTCGATTGCAAAGACATTCGTTCCAACATATTCATTGGCAGAAATAATTTGAAGACAAATAAAAATTACAGCCTCCAAAATGGAGGATGGCTTGGCTTGAGCGTCGGCGTGCGATCGCACCCCTGTAAACCAGCGATGGGCTAAATTACCGATCGCAGCCATTGACGCAACAGTCAGTTTCCCGAGGAACGGCGATCGCCCATCAGAATATTACCTTTCCCTTACTCAATCAAATCCCTCTACTTGGCAATTTTCGATCTTAGCAATTCACCCAGAAATAAAAACTGCGATCCCTTCAGTGCTTTCACGGAAACGATCTCGTGAGAATACACCTTATCGTTTTGAGAAAGTTAATGATTTTACTTAAGATTCTAGCAATCGATCGATTCTTTGACGCAATAACATTGCTTTACGAACATTTCCCCGTTTTTCCGCCAAAAGCTTTAAGTGAACGAGGGCTTCGTAGGAGTGCGGCGATAGATAAAGCGCTTTCTCAAAACAGCGTTCTGCCTCGTCTTCGCATCGTCGGGAGGTATGAATTTCGCCGCAGAGTAGGTAAGCTTCGGCACTGGTCGGCTCTTGTTTTAAGTAGCTCAAGCACAAATTGAGAGCGGTTTCTAAGTCTCCCGCATTGGCAAGATCGCGAATGCTCGATAGGGACTGGGGTTGAGGTTTGGGGAGGTTCGACGAGGGGGGACGGGTGAAGCGATCGCCCGATTTTAGCGGGGCTGAGGGGCGCCGTGGCGGGGTCGCCTGCGAACGCGCGGTTGTCGTTGGTGGCGGTGGTTTGACGTCGTGGCGGTCTACTCGGCGATACGCGAAGCACAAGGGTTCGCGAAGGGGGGCGAAACGAGGGGCGTGACTGGAGACGATCGCCGTTTCCGACGAACCGACGAATAACAGCCCTTCCGGTAAGGTGAGCGCTTCTAAAACCTGTAGTAGGCGAAGACGGGCACTTTGATGGAGATAAATCAGTAAATTGCGGCAGAAAATAACGTGATAAGGGGTTTGACGGTATTGAAATAAAGGTTCGAGGGGATTACTTCGGTAAAATTGCACCCGATCGCCGATCGCCGCCGCCAGTTGGTAGCCGTCGGCGGTTTTTTCAAAGTAACGATCGCGCAGGTCGAAGGACTGACCGCGAAAGGCGCGATCGCTGTAAGTCCTTCGGCGCGCCCGATCGATCGCCCCTTGACTCAGATCGATCGCCTCGATCGTAAAACGTTCTCGACTCAACCCCGCTTCGCATAAAGCGATCGCGATCGAGTAGGGTTCTTCTCCGGTGGAACAGGGTAAGCTGAGCAGCCGCAAAGCTTCCCCGGACGGGCGATCGCGCCATTGCCTGCGGGCGTAGTGTTGGAGACCGTCGAAGGCGTGGCGATCGCGGAAAAACCAGGTTTCCGGAACCACCAGCAGTTCGATCAAGGCTTGCCATTCCTGGCGCGAATGTTGCAACTGTTGCCAGTAGGTCGGCAGATCGGCGATCGCGCCGTCGCGCATCCGTCGGGCGATCGCGCGATCGAGGCTGGTATCGCCCAAGGTGGCGAGATCCCAACCGAGTTGTTGACCGAGTAATGCGGCGACGCGATCGCGGATCGAAGCGCTCATCGGTTCGAGTCGTCGAACAGGGCTGCGATCGCCGGATCGCACAACAGGCGATCGACCCTCAACGGTCGCACCGTACCGCGATCGCACAGGATCGTCTGTTCCAGATACGGCACCTGTTCCAGGTGAATCGGGCGATCGACCCATCGGGCCTCTTTCGGAACGGACCAGGTTTCCGTCACTTTGGGGGCGATCGCCCCTAACAGGCGTCCCCGGGTCGAAGGGGATTCGACCTCCAGCACGATCGTCCGACTGCTGTATGCTACCGGGGTAGGCGTTCCTTGCAACAATTGCGCCAGATCGAGCACGGCCACGATCGTACCGCGATAGTTGAACGATCCGGCCACGAATTCGGGGGCTTGGTGAATCTTACTCACGTTGACTCTCGGAATCACTTCCACCACCGAGGCGCAGTCGATCCCGTACTGCTCGCCACCCACCCGGAAGAGTAACAGCATCATCAGGATTGTTCTTCTTTTTCTTTGAGCAGTAATTCTTCTTTTGAATCCGACCAATAGGCGCTATAAGTCCACGTTTCTCGCCCGTTTTTCTGTTCTACCGACCATCGGAAAATTGCCGCCTTGGGATCGACGCCTACTTCAATTAATTTCGCTCCCATATAATATTCCATTTGCCGTTTTTTCATGTCTTTAAACCCGGAAGCGCGGTTGCTTTCCCAAGATTGAGACATGTGTGCTTGGGTTGGTCTCGCCATCGTTGAAACTGTCTTTTCTCCTTGAAGTCGAATTAGTTTACCCCGTGTTTTTCGCCAATGACTGCATAGTTCAATACGAAAAAGCGAGGGGTTTTAAACTCATTCAAAACTCCATCATTATATCGCCATTTGTCAAGATTCCCTGTCTTTTGCCGATCGCCACAGCCGATCGCGGTTTAAATGGGCGATCGCTGGGTTGAGAACGGGGAAATGTCTAAAATACACATAAAATCTGAAAATACCCGCAATTTTAACCAAAAATACCGTTTTTTCACCCGGCGATCGTCGAGGGGCGATCGCGATCGTGTGTCCGCTCCCCGTAAAAGGGGAATAATTGCACAGAACCGAGTTTTCAACCACCGATCCATGCACGATCTCTACTCCCTCGAAACCCAACTCGACGACTGGAATGCCGTCATTCGCTCCCATCCGCGCGACCCCAAAGCCTATCTCGGACGGGGGATGATTTACTTTAAACTCGCCCGGATTGAAGCCTCCCTCGCCGACTTCGATCGCGCCGAAAAGCTCGACCCCAAACTCTCACCTTACCTGTGGCAGCGCGGTCTTTCTTTATACTATGTCGAAGACTTCGAGGGCGGCGCCCGACAATTCGAGTCCGGTCTGACCGTCAATCCCGCCGATGTCGAAGAAACCACCTGGCGTTACTTGTGTTTGGCGCGCCTCCACGGCCCCCAATTCGCCCGCGAGTCCCTGCTTCCCGTGGGCCGCGACCCGCGCCCCTTCATGCACCGGATTTACGCCCTCTATGCCGGGAAGCAAACCCCCGCCGACTTGCTCGCCGCCAGCGAAGGCGAAGACTCTCGCAGCCAATTTTACACCCAGCTTTACCTCGGACTCTATTATGAAGTCCACGACGACGGCGATCGCGCCCGCCGTTATATTATTAGTGCTACCCGCAATTATATGCAAAGAGAATATATGTGGTACCTTGCCTGCGTCCACCAGCAACTGCGGGGCTGGACTTCTGAGTAGGAAAAGGTCAAAATTCAGCAGGAGGGAATCGAATCGAGGCGATCGCGCCGACTCCCTCCAGTATCGACCCGACTTTCCAGGGAAATATTGCAATATGGCAACTTACGAAGACCGGGAAGCCTTTATCCCCTACCGACGTACCGATTTAATCGAATTATGCTTGCAAGATGGCCAATTGCCCGAGGGCGATCGGCAAAAATTTCGCGAATTCTGCACGATCCTCACCGCTTACTATCATTTTGAACTTCACCAACTCTTAGAACGATTGAAAGACCGCTTCGCCCCTTTCAATCCCGATGCCGATACCAAATTCATCGACTCCCCGGACGCCGCCCAATTAAAAGAGATGGAATACGGCTTAGTTGAAGACTTAAAAACCTTGTTAAAACGCGCCAATTACGTTCCCCTGTCTCCAGAAAGTTTGCAACGGGCATTTCGAGAAAAATCGTTGATCGAATTGCAAACTGATGTCGATTTTGACGACTTCGATCAAATGGTCTGCTACTGTCGCGGCGACATTTATAAAATGGCAACCATTCGTCAATTGTTTAGAAGTGTTCAAAAAACAATCGACATTTTTGAACGCGTCGTTCTGCTCTTAAAATTCAAAGACGAAGACTATTTTATCCGCAAAAAACGACGCCCGGAAAAACTGAACTTTGAGCCAGGTAAAATGTACGTTTACTATTATAAAAATATTCCTAAATTCGATCTGGAATTTTTATTCCCCAACGTCAAAATCAGCATGACCTGGAAAGACCGCATTCTCCTGGCGGTTCCGGCGATCGGTGCGGCAATTCCTTTGATTTTAAAAGTGTTGCCTCATTTATTGCTGATTGTCACTTTAATTTTGCTCCTCGTCGGCGGTCTTCCCGGCTTAGAACATTTAAAACCCAACGATCGCCAACTGCAAGATGTGATGCCTGTTTTAGTAGCAGTTTTGTCTCTGGCGATCGCCTTCGGCGGCTTTGCCTTCAAACAATACAACAGTTATAAAAACAAAAAAATTAAGTTTCAAAAAAATGTCACAGATACCCTCTTTTTTAGAAATATGGCCAGCAATTTGAGCGTCTTTCAGGCTTTAATTGATGTGGCAGAAGAGGAAGAATGCAAGGAAATTATTTTAGTTTACTACCATTTACTCACCAGCGAAAAACCACTCACCCCAGAAGCCCTCGACGATCGCATCGAAGAGTGGATGGAAAAAAATTTTGAAACCAAAATCGATTTTGATATTAACGGACCGTTAGATAATTTAAGCGGTTTGCACGCCCAACTCACTCCCGAGGGAGAAATTGACGGGGAATCTCAAGAGGTTTCGTTACTACGTTACGACCGTGCGGGATGTTGTCACGTATTGCCTTTAGATCGAGCAAAAGCGGCGATCGATTGGATTTGGGATAATGCATTCGTGTATTAAATAGCAACAGCCAACCCATTGATATCGAAATTTATCGAATATCGCATTCGAGAATCATGGCGTTTCTGCAATCCAGTGAGTCACAATGGAACTGTTGCTTTGTCTACGTTGAACCTTTATGACTCGATGGTGGCGCGACTGGGATAAGATCGTCCCAGTACTATTCGCTCAAGCAGAAGTGACCGTCACGCTTTCGAGTGTGGCGATCGCCATTTTGCTGTTACTCTCCGGCAAAATGGGTGCGTTACAATCTTTAGAATTAGTTATTTATGACTACTTAATTCGCTGGCAAGGCGATCGCGGTTTTGACGATCGCGTGCTGGTAGTTGGGATTTCCGAAGCCGATATTAACTTTATTGAAAAATGGCCTCCATCCGATCGCGTTATCGCTCAACTTTTAAGGGAACTTCAGCGCTACGATCCGGCGGCGATCGGGTTGGATTTTATGCGCGATATTCCCTATTCTCCCGGTCATGAAGAATTGGTTGCCGAACTAGCAAAACCTAATGTTTTTGGAATTCGTTATGTCGGTAACAATCCCAGCGAAAGCACTTCGCCACCGCCGAGTTTGCCGGGCGATCGCGTCGGCTTTAACGATGTAGTGACCGATCCCGATGGCGTGGTTCGCCGCACTTTAATGTTTACTTCCAACGGTCAACAAAATTTTCTTTCTTTATCCTTAAGATTGGCATTATTTTATTTGAAAAATTATAATATTACTCCAAAACTGAATGAAAAGAAAGTGTATCAACTCGGTCATGTTCCTTTAGAAAAACTCACTCAAACCTGGGGTGGTTATCAAACGATCGATCCGGGAGGCTATCAAATTTTACTGGACTATAGAGACCTCGATCCCGTTCCAGTGGTGTCAATGCAAGCCGTTCTCGAAGGGGCGATCGAACCGTCGGCGATCGCGGGTAAAATTATTTTAATCGGTCCGGTGGCTCCGAGTGTTAAAGATGTATTTTTAACGCCCTATAGCGCTACAGTCAACGGCAATCGGAAAATGCCGGGGGTCTTGATTCACGCCCAAATGGTCAGCCAATTTCTGAGTGCAGGTCTCGACGATCTCGCCCCCGTTTCGAGTTGGCCCGAACCTGTCGAATGGGTGTGGATTTTGGCCGCTTGTTTGTTAGGCGGAGCGATCGGTTTAAAAGTTAGTAACCCTTGGCGGTTGACCGCCAGCGCGATCGCCCTAGGATGCGTTTTTTTTGCCTTCGGTTTGTTGTGCTTTCTACAGAGAATTTGGATTCCGATTGCCACCCCGATCGTCGGGGCATTGTCCGCCGGGGCGATCGCCGTAATTTATCAACTCCAACAAGCACGAAAGCAGCAAAAAATGGTCATGAATTTACTGGGACAACAAACTTCTCCCGAGATTGCTTCGGCCCTGTGGGACCGGCGCGATCGCTTGTTAAAAGCCGGAGTTTTACCGGGAGAAACGGTCACAGTTACGGTGTTTTTTAGCGATATTAAAAACTTTACGACCATCTCGGAACAACTCCCCTCAGAAAAGTTAATGGTTTGGCTCAATGAATATCTCGACGCCATGACCGATATCGTCATCGACCATCAAGGTATTATTAATAAGTTTATTGGCGATGCGATTATGGCCGTTTTTGGCGTTCCAATTCCGCGAACGACCGAAGCGGAAATTAGCGAAGACGCGAGGCGATCGGTACGTTGTAGTTTGGCGATGCGCGAACGCTTACAACAGCTAAATTCCAGTTGGAAAGAGCGCGGTTTTCCCATCATTCAAATCCGGGCGGGAATTTTCACCGGTCCAGTTACCGTTGGCAGTTTAGGCGGCAAGAAACGATTAGAATATGGAATTATTGGCGATAGTGTCAATATTGCTTCTCGCCTGGAAAGTTCGTTTAAAGATCGTCAAGTTGATAATTGCCGTATTTTAATTTCTGGAGAAACTTATCATCGCTTAAAAAGTGAAATTGAGGTCGAATCCTGGGGGGCAATGAATCTGAAAGGAAAAGAAAAAGAAGTTGAGGTTTATCGAGTCATCGGGCATAAAATAGAGCGCCTATCAGAGGAGCCGTAAAATAAGATCGAATGGGGCGATCGCGAAACCTTGGTTATCTCCATGGCGTCTAAAATTAAATCGCGTGTCTAAAATTGAAATAGTCATCCCCATTATTTTTGTAGTAGCAAGTACCTATGTTTCGACAACAGTTTTATAAACCTGCTACCTTAGCAATCCTCGTATCGAGTTTTTCCGGGCTACTTTTAGGGATTCCCCAACGGGCGATCGCCGAGGATGTCATTCCCGATATTGACGGCGGCCCTAGTGGGGTAGAACCTGCCGGACCCCGCAGCGATTGTTTCGGGTCTCAAGATTTACCTTTCACGGCATTAATGCCCGTGACGGAGAAAAATGTTACCTTAACCAGCTCTACAAAACCGAGTTTCTTTTTCTACGTTCCCACGTCAAAAGCAAAAACTGCTAAATTTATTTTATGGGATGAAAATCGAACCGTCATTTATACCCATACGATCGCCGTCGAAAATCGCTCGGGAGTGATAGAAGTTCCCTTAGAAAATCCCGATTTCGATCGCGATTTAAACGTCGGTAACAGTTATCGTTGGTCGTTTTCACTCATTTGTTCCGATGACGATCCTGCCGAGAATGCAACGGTCCGAGGATGGGTTCAACGGATCGACGTCAAACCCGATTTAGCCACCCAACTCGACAATGCATCGCCACGCGATCGCATTAATTTATATGCTAATGCGGGAATTTGGCACGAAACGATCGCTACTTTAGCCCACTTACTCGAAACCGATCCACAAGATTCCATCTTACAAAGTCAATGGATTGACTTGCTCACCTCGGTCGGCTTAAATGAAGATCTCGCCGAAAAATCTTTAGTTTCATTTGGCAACTAAGCCCGGATTTCCTCTCAACATCAATCCTTGCGAAGCATCGCCAATAACCCTAATCTCCCCTTGCGACCTGCGGGCAACTATTCACCGAAAAGCGAGGGGATCAGACCCTTGAAGAAACATCGACTCGCCAACGGCGATCGTTATTTTGTCCATAGGGTTTCGCAAGTGGGAATCCTTGCTATATGCTGGTGCAAGTATTCGCGATCGCCTTTCGCCCTATTCTTGCACCATGTTTGGTTGTTCGTTCCCTCAATGGTTCGCCACTCCAATTGACAAAACCCCTCGTAAAATCTCTATTTTTTGGTTTTGTCTCGCCCTAACTTTTGCCGGATTTTACGGATTTCTAGGCTGGAAAGAAGCCTTTAGTGCAGAATATGTAGTGCAAGATGACGCCCGCCAACATGTTTTTTGGATGGCGAGATTCCTCGATCGCGGCTTGTTCCCCAATGACCTCATTGCCGATTATTTTCAATCCGTCGCCCCTTTAGGTTATCAAGGGTTTTATTGGTTTTTCGCCCAACTGGGCATCGACCCCATTTTATTACATAAAATCCTGCCCTTTTTCTTAGGATTAGTCGCGACCGCCTTCGCTTTTGGCGTCACCTTAGAACTGTTTCCAATTCCCGTTGCCGCCTTTAGCAGCACGTTACTGCTCAATCAGAGTTTGTGGATGCAAGATGGCTTAATTTCCGCCACACCTAAAGCATTTATTTATACCTTATTTTTAGCATTTTTATATTACTGGCTGCGACGCCATCTTCTCGGGGTAGCCGTGGCGATCGCCCTAGTAGGTTTATTTTATCCTCAAGGGGTATTAATTGCGACGGGAATCTTTGTTTTATCTCTCTTTTTTTATCAAAATAAAAAGCTTAAAATTACTCTAGACATTTCCAATTACCGCCTCAGTTTTATTGGTTTTTTCGTCGCTTTTCTGATTTTACTCCCTTATCTGTTCTCTGTTTCTGAATTCGATCCCACCATTAGCCTCACTCAAGCCAAACAATGGCCGGAATTTTTAGAAAACGGTCGCACTAAATTTTTTGTTAATGATGCTTGGGCATTTTGGTTGCACGGACGCAGTGGAATTGGTTTATCGGCAGCTTTGACGCCAATTTTAACGGTAATGGGCTTCTTTTTACCCGTTTTTTTGGCGTTTCCTCGTCAGTTTCCGTTAGCGGTTCGCGTTCGCAACAGCCGCATTTTTCTCGATTTGGCGATCGCCTCTCTGGGCTTATTTATTCTCGCTCATTTAACCTTATTTTCCTTGCATTTACCCAGTCGTTACACCCAACATAGTTTACGTTTAATTTTGACAATTGCGGCGGGGATAAGCTGGGTCATTTTATTCGATGCTTTCTGGCAGTGGACGCGCGATCGCTCCGTCAAAAAGCAATTTTTTAATTTAACTATTACTCTATTTTTTCTAGTCTTTTTAACCTATCCTCAATGGGCGATGAGTAATTTTCCGTGGACATATTACCAAATTGGAGAACAACCCAAACTTTACCAATTTTTTCAAGATCGACCCAAAGATACTCTGATTGCTTCTCTTTCTGAAGAAGCCGATAATTTACCGACATTCGCACGGCGATCGATTTTAACCAGTCGCGAATATGCCATCCCGTTTCATTTAGGCTATTACCAACGGTTGCGCGATCGCACCAATGCCTTGATTGAGGCACAATACAGCCCTAATTTATCGACCGTTCAGGAATTTGTCAAACGCTATAAAATCGATTTTTGGTTGGTCGATAAAGGTGCATTTACTCCCGGTTATCTCGCTTACAATCGCTGGTTAATTCAATATCCGGCGACTCGGGAAGCGATCGCCGATCTGGAAAAAGGAGTGATTCCAGTTTTATCGACTTTATTCGATCGCTGCGGGGTGTTTGAAAATGAAGGAGCGATCGTCTTGCAAGGGCAATGCTTGCTGAATGAAAAAGAAGCAACGATCGGGATAAAACCCTTATTTCAATCCCAACTTTTTGCGGATTTCAGTGGCCAGAATAAAGAGCAAGGGCGTCGCGATCGTTCCAGTTAAAATGAGATGGAATGGAAAGCGAAAATAAAGCCACCACAGCAGCAAGGTTCCATAGGTCGAATCCATGTGATCTACCAGATAAAATAGCCAATTGCTTTCATCTCCCGGGGGAATATTTAACCGTCGTTTGACGAAAGAATTGGGCAATTCGGCTAAATTAAAGATAAATCCCACTAAAAGTCCGTATTCGATCCAGTTGAAATCGGAGAACGAAATTAAGGGATCCGACGGCCAACCGATCGCCCGTTCTAGCAGTTGCAAAAGCCCGACACTGACCGCATGAGTTAACGGCAAACTGACCAAACCTCGCCAGCGTTTATTTTTGCCAAACCAATCGATTTGAATCGGTCGATTTAAGGGTTCAAATAGAGGCGTTTTCCATAAAAATGACTCGAAAACTCCGGCAATAAACAAGGCCAGCAATAGCCAAACTAAATTTAAACTATCCTGTAAAATTAAAGTGGGGTATGTTTCCATTAATATTCACCGATCGCCCTACCATTTTTCAAATCAATGAGGTGCAACGGCGATCTTCCTAAATCCCGCTTAAAAAAGGGGGATTTTACTTGACTCTACCCTGAAAAAGGGGAGTGGGAGGGATCGTCGATGGACTTCATCAATCTAGGAAATGCTGTAAATTCATGTCCGACCCGTTAGTTTATCCCAAATCTGGCCGTAGATCGCAAAATTGTCCCCAACAAACTCACCTAAAGTTAACTGAAAACGGTTTAGTTTGGCAGGAGAACGGCAATCGTCAATCCCTCAGTAGCGACGAGATTCTCGGAGTGGAAAAGATGTCGGGAAATCCCCTCGGTTTTGTCGTTTCCGCCTGTCCGACGATCGCCCGCCGTTCCTGGGAGCCTCGCCGATCGCCTCGAACGAGAACTTTATATAAAAAAGCGTTTATTTGTAAGTCCGAAGCCCAGCGATCGCGGTGGGTCGGGGCGATCGCTGCCGCATTGCCGGACAACCCCCGGCGCCGATGGTGGGTGGCGGTCAATCCAGTGAGTGGGCGGCGTCGGGGTTGGCAAATTTTCGAGCAAGTCCGTCCCGTTTTGGAAGCGGCGGGGGTGCAGTTGACGGCGATCGCCACGACCCACCCGGGACACGTGCGAGATTTAGTAAGAAATATTGATTTATCACAATATGACGGGCTGGCCCTGGTCGGCGGCGACGGCATCGTTCACGAGGCGATCGCCGGATTGGCGAGTCGCGAGGACGCCGAGAATGCCCTCAAAACCCCGATCGCGCCGATTCCGGCTGGAACGGGGAACGGACTGTGCAAAGCCCTCTTAGACGCCGCCACAGAAGCTTACGACCCGATCGCGGCGGCGCTGGCGATCGCCAAAGGACGGCCCCGACCCCTCGATTTGGCGGCGATCGCCCATCGCGGACGGCGCTATTATAGTTTGTTGTCCCTGTCGTGGGCGATCGTCAGCGAGGTGGACATTCATTCGGAACGGTTGCGATTTTTGGGGTCGTTGCGCACGGATTTATACGCGATTTGGCAAATTTTAAAATTGCCAACTTATCGCGCCCGCTTCTCATTTCTACCCTACGATCGCGCCAATTTATTAACCGAAAATCACTTAAAAAATAGCCAAACTCTAGAAAAAGATTGGCAAACCATCGAGGCAGAATTTATCGTATTTTGGGCGATGAACGTGCCGTGGAGTGCCTACAATTTAAAACCCGCACCCTTAGCCCATTTAAGCGACGGGGCGATCGATGTCGTAGCCATTCGGCGCGGGGTATCTCGCTGGCAAGTGTTACGGGCTTTTTTAAAATGTGCCACGGGGGATCATTTGACTTTACCCGGGGTCGAATATTATAAAGTAGCGGCGTTTACTTTAGATCCTTTCGTTCAAAACAGTATCATTTCACTCGATGGCGAAGCGATCGCCGCCGATTCAGTCAACATAGAAGTTTTACCGGGAAAGGCGCGGGTGATGAGTTTGGAAACGACGATTTAATGAGTTTAAAATGAGCGGCGATCGCCCTCTCCAGATGGGCGCGAGATCGGCATACGGTTGCCGAAGATCGAACCATGCAAAGCCTTACCCATTCTGCCACTTGCGCCAATGAGTTGACGAATCCTAAAAGCCATCGCTATGATATGTTCGTTTTCCATTTAGGATAGTCTCTTGAATACGGAATCTTCGACGACAGACCCCGATCGAATGCAGGGGGAGGGCGATCGGGAGAGTTTGGAAAAAACGATCGCCCGTCCTCGCTCGTTTATAGAAAAAACTATTAAAAATGTTACGGTAAAGATTGCCGAAACTTTAGTTAATTTATCTTGGATTACGCCCAATCGAATTACGGTGGTTTCGGCGGCGATCGGCGGACCGTTTGCGGCTTGGCTGATTTATTCCGGGTATGGGTCGATCGCCGTCGCCGCCATCCTTTTAAGCGGTCTTTTAGACGACCTCGACGGAGATTTAGCCCGGGTACGAGGGGTCAGTTCTCCTGAAGGCGCGATCCTCGATAGCGTTCTCGATCGCTATGTCGATGTCTTCCTGATTTCCGCCCTGATTTTACTCGATCCGACCCGACATTTAATCCCTGGTTTGCTCGCGTTATTGGGAACGACAATGGTGCCTTACATTCGGGCGAGAACGGAAGCCGAAGGCAAAAACTCGATCGCCACGATCGGCGATCGTACTACCCGCTTTATCCTGTTAATTGTCGGTCTCTTGTCGGGACAAATTTTGCCATTATTAATTATCTTAGCCATTATCTCCAACTTGGCTGCTTTTCATCGGTTATTTTTCGCTTTAAAACCGGAAAAATCGGCATCAGTCTAATTCCTCTCGCTGACTTTTTTAGGGTTGAAATTGACTTCGGCTACGCCCACGTTTCCCAATCCCCCGACGCGATCGATAGCCTTAACGGTATAAAGCGAAACAAGAATTAAAATTCAACTCTAGCACGGTATGACTCCTCACGCCGACGGGGCGATACGCCGGAGGCGTCGCGAGTGCGAACGCGTCTTGGTTTGCCCCTTCACTCCCCCAGCTTCGAGTCAGATCACCTACCAGCAGCCCCAGATCATGCAAACTTTTCTGCTCATTTCTTTCGGACAACTCGCCTCACTCATCGGTTCGGGACTGACCCGATTTGCCCTCGGCGTCTGGGTTTTCCAGACTACCGGGTCCGTGACCCAATTTGCCCTGCTCAACTTATTTAGCTACTTACCGACGATCGCGATCTCCCCCTTAGCCGGAGCCCTCGTCGATCGCTGGGATCGTCGCTGGGTAATGATTTTGAGCGATTCTGCCTCCGGTTTGGGAACCGTGGCGATCGCCTTACTCATTTATAACGACGGGTTGCAAATTTGGCATATTTATGCAGTCGCCTGCGTGAGTGCCTTTTTTAGCGCCTTCCAATGGCCCGCCTATGCGGCGGCGACCACCGTACTCGTTCCCAAACAGCACTTAAGTCGGGCGAACGGCGTCGTTCAAATCTCCAAAGGGGCCGCTAAAATTGCCGCCCCAGCGTTATCCGGCTTCTTACTTCTGACGATTCAACTGCAAGGAATTGTCCTCATCGACATCATTACTTTCCTGTTTGCGGTGGGAACTTTACTCGCGGTTCAATTCCCGAAACCAGAGAAACTGCCGCATTCCGAGGAACCCTACGGCTGGCAACATTTAATTGCCGAAACCAAACAAGGATGGCACTATATCGCCCAAAGACCGGGAATGTTAGCCCTGGCTAGCTTTTTAACCGTTCCTTATTTTTCCCTCGGCGTTCTCGATGTTTTATTTTGGCCGTTTGTGCTGACCTTTACCACCAGTGCAGATTTGGGGTTAATTTTATCTTTTGGCGGTTGCGGTTGGCTGGTCGGTAGCGTCGCCATGAGTACCTGGGGCGGTCCGAAACCTCGGATTTACGGCGTGTTGCTGTTCGTCGCCTTTCAAGGAACCCTGTTGTTATTCGGTTGGGTTCGACCGACGGTTCCCATTGCCGCATTTGGGGTATTTGTTTATTTATGCGCTTATCCGATTGTGGTCAGTTCCAGTCAGACGATCTGGCATCAAAAAGTGCCGACGGACTTACAAGGTCGGGTGTTTGCTTTGTTGCAAGGGATGGAAAAAACGGCGGCAATTGCAGCGTATACGATCTCGGGTCCGTTGGTGGATAAAGTCCTCAGTCCGATGTTATCTCCCGGTGGCTTACTCGCCGATAATGTCGGTCGCTTTGTCGGCGTGGGAGAAGGGCGAGGAATGGCGTTCTTGTTTATTTTAATTGGGGTGTTGAATTTGGTGGCGACGGGGATAGCCTATCGATATCGACGATTGCGACGGTTGGAGTTAGAAATTCCCGACGCGATCGCCGACGAGGACGAATCGGCAGCGATGGAAGTGGTGAATTAGCAAGAAATCAAGATTTCTGGGAATTCTATAAGAAACCGGGTTCGTTCGCTTGACCCGGTTTCTCAATGGCGACTCTAACCTCTAAACTCTAAAATCCAATCGTGGTTAACCGAAAAAGCCTCTGGCGTCGGGCGGAGTCGGCGTCGATTTTATCTCAAAATGAAGTTCATGTTTGGCGGGCTTCGTTGGATTGTGGTGACGAAACCCTCGATCGCCTCGGGTCTTTGCTGTCCGAGGACGAGTGGCAACGGGCGCGCCGTTTTTACTTCGATCGCGATCGCCGTCATTTTATCGCGGCGCGGGGTTTGTTGCGAACCCTGTTAGCCCGTTATTTGGGTTGGGATCCGAGTTTGCTGGCGTTTGGCTACACGGACAAGGGGAAACCATCCCTGGTCACCACCAGTCCGGGGGGATTGCTGCAATTTAATCTTTCCCATTCTTACGGGCGGGTTCTCTACGCCCTCACGTTGGGTCGGGAGGTCGGGGTCGATCTCGAATATCTGCGTCTGGTGAAGGTGGATGCGTTGGCCCAGCGTTTTTTCAGCGATCGCGAGGCGGCGGCGATCGCCGAGGAACCCGAAACTGAAAAACAAACCCTCTTTTTTAAACTGTGGACCGCAAAAGAAGCCTATCTCAAAGCCACGGGAGAAGGGTTGGCGGGACTGTCTCGGGTCGAACTGGAGGTGACGGGCGATCGCCAGGTTCGACTCAAACAGATTGCCAACAATCCCTATTTGACGTCTCTGTGGTCGCTGTATTGCCTCGATCCGGAAGACGGTTATCTCGGCGCGATCGCGGTTCGCGGCGATCGCCTCGAATTGAGTTGCTGGGAGTTCGACGGCAATTTTCGTTAACGTCGTCTGCAACGATACACCTCTCATCCCTCCCCAAAAACGACCCGTTCTCTCTATCTTGCGGCCAGGATCTGCCTCACCGCCGTTAAAGCGGAATAACTTACCCCCGCCGTTCCTTCGCCGGGATGGGTGGAATCTCCCACCAACCAGAGATGGGGAATTGGGGTACGGGTGGCGAAACCGAACGGCCCGAAGGTCGAAATTCGTTGTCCTACCCCGCCGACGATGCCCCGATCGCGCCCGGTGAAGCGGATGAATGTGCGGGGGGTTGCCGCTTCTCGATGGATAATATTATCTGAAGTTAGATCGAAATATTGCGCCAAGCGGGCGATCGCGCTGTCTGTATACTCCTGTTTGAGGCGATCGTAATCCTCGCAGGCTTCCCATCGTCTCACATCGGTGAAGGAGGACGCGGTAATCGTCGCCATTCCGGCAGGCGATCGCCCGTCCCCGGGACGACTCACGGAAACGAATAACGAATTATTCTCCCCAATCGGGCCATCTTCTTCGTAAAGGAATTGCAAATGAGGCGGACAATTTTCGGGGATCGCCGTTTCTTTAACGCCCAAATAGATGACAAAAGCGCCGGATGGTTCGATTAACTTTTCAATCCGACGGCGATAAACCCGTTGTAACAAAGTTTCTTCTGTTTCGCGATAATCGAGCAGTTTAACTAAGTTTTGAACGGTGACATTGGCGACAATTTCATCGGCAGACTCGGTTCGCACTTCTCCGGTTTTGCGATCGCGAACCAGTACCGAACTCGCCCCGTGACCGTTGACGGTAACTTGTTTGACCGTATGACCCATGAACAGTTCGCCGCCGTATTTTTCCAGTCCTTCCACGAGGCGATCGCTCAACACCTGCATACTCCCTTTGAGATGGAATAAGCCTTGCGGAGCATGAGAAACCCCCAACGCCGTCGCCGCATATAATAAAGCCGTTTCGTCGCTATCGACTTGGGAATAGAGTTTGAGTTGTAAATCTAAAAAAGTTTTGAGTCGTCGATCTTTTGCCAATCCAAACCAACGCAAAGCATCGCCGACGGTCATCAAGGTAAATGGAAAAGTCAGCGCCGTATCCAATCGCATCGCTTTGATTAATTGCCAAACATCCCAGGTATTTCGTGGCGGCAATACCGGATCGCGAGTTTGGAACGCCCAACTGGCTTTAAATAAGACTTGCATCAACTGCCAGAAGGGTTCGCTACCGGGAAATTGGCGCTCTCTTTCCGCACGAGCGCGATCGCGATCGCGCCACACGCAAATCGGTTCGGTTTCCCCCGGCAAAAACACCGCACAGGCGGGATCGCACGCTGTCGCTTCCGGGACTTCGACCCCCAGTTCGGCGAAAATGCGGTGGTGAATGCCACCGGGTTCGAGTCCGGCGACTTGGGTCGCACCGACATCAAAGATAAATCCCCGCCGTTGGAAGGTAGACGCACAACCGCCGGGAACGATCGCCCCATCGTAAACGCTCACTTGATAGCCGCGACGGGCGAGGAGCGCTCCGGCAGTCAAGCCGCCAATTCCCGCTCCAATAACGATCGCGCGCGGTTTGTGATTTATCGTTGCCATTGAGATCGAAGCCTTTACATTTGTTAACAATCTCCTTAATAATAAAAGAGTCGGTACAGACGAAGCAGGTTCGTCCCGTCCTTTCCCCTTGGGATCTGCCACCTTAGCGAGCGGCAAACCCCCGGAAAACGGCAACTTTCGTGCAGACTGTTTAACATAGATCGAAGGATCTTCAATATCACCACTGACGCATGACCTCAACCCTCGTTAATTTCTCCTCGCTCCCCCGTTTGAACTTCCCAACGGTGCGCCAACTGCCGAATGGTTTGACCGTCGTTGCCGAGCAGATGCCTGTCGAAGCGGTGAATTTAAGTATCTGGGCCAACGTCGGTTCGGCGATCGAGTCCGACCCCATTAACGGTATGGCACACTTTTTAGAGCACATGGTGTTTAAAGGCACCGAACAACTGGCAAGCGGGGAGTTCGAGCGACAGATCGAAGAGCGCGGAGCGATTACCAATGCGGCCACCAGCCAGGATTACACCTATTTCTACATCACTTGCGCCCCCAAAGATTTTGCGGATCTCGCACCGTTACAAGTCGATGTCGTCGTCAATCCGAGCATTCCCGACGAGGCATTCGAGCGCGAGCGCTTGGTCGTTTTAGAAGAAATTCGCCGGGCTCAAGACAATCCGCGACGCCGAACCTACTATCGTTCGATGGAAACCGCCTTTGACGTGCTACCGTATCGCCGTAGGGTACTCGGTCCGGCGGAAGCCGTGGCGGCGCTGACCCCGCAGCAAATGCGGGATTTTCATGCGACCTGGTATCGACCGCGATCGCTGACGGCGGTAGCCGTCGGCAATTTGCCTGTAGAAGAATTAATCGACGGCGTGGCGGAGAGTTTCGATCGCCACTACCAAGCGCGTTCCCCTCGCCACGACGATCGCGCGATCGCCCCAGTGAGTCACGAACCGGAATCCCCCTTTGAAACCGTCGTCCGTCGCGAGTTCGTAGACGAGAGCTTGCAACAAGCGCGCTTAGTGATGATGTGGCGCGTTCCCGGGGCGATCGATTTTGAAGATACTTATGCCTTGGACGTGCTGGCCTCCATTTTGGGGCGCGGTCGCACGACCCGCCTAATTCAAGACTTACGGGAAGAGAAAGGATGGGTATCCGGTCTCTCCGTGAGTAACATGAGCCATCGTTGGCAGGGAACATTCTATATTTCCGCCCAACTCCCGAGTGAGAACATCGAGAAAGTCGAAGAGGCGATTCTCGGACACCTGCGCCAAATCGCCGAGGAAGGCGTCACCCCCGCAGAAATCAATCGCATCCGAACCCAAGTGGCCAATCGCTTTATTTTCAGTAATGAAACCCCGAGCGATCGCGCCAGCTTGTACGGTTACTATCAATCGATGCTCGGCGATTTGACCCCGGCGTTGAACTATCCGGCGCGCATTCAAGCGGTCACCAGCGAGGACCTGCAACAAGCGGCCCGTCAATATTTATCGCCGCAGGGGTATGGGGTGGTAGTGATGAAGCCGACGGAAGGCTAGGGAGTCGGAGGGGAAAAGGCTTTGCTGAATCAAGATATCAATCGAAGAGCCATCCTAGGGGCGAAAAATTTTTCGTCCCCAATCCCTCAAGCTCAACTCCCCTAATCGGCCAAAACTTGATAAATTCTGACAGGTTTTTGACGACCTTTGAGCATGACGCTGCCTAAATATTGGGCGGGAAATTTCCCCTCGATATGTACGTAGGTTTCCTCGCCGATTAAAATGCGACAAATGCCGCCGTCGATTTCCTTGTTGTAGCTTTCGAGACGGGCGGCGACATTGACACTATCGCCAATCGTCGTATAATCTTCGCGTTCGGCACTGCCGAGACTGCCGATGACGACGGTTCCCGTGGAGATTCCGACGCGCATATTGACAATGGGGCGACCTTCCGCGTGCCACTTGCGGTGGAGCGATCGCAACTTCTTGGCCATGTCTACCGCACAAGTGACCGCCGCGATCGCATCGGCGGCGATCGCCTCGGGAGTCGATCGCGGGATGGGGACGCCGAAGACCGCCATCACCGAATCGCCGATAAACTTATCGACGACGCCGCCATGTTCCAAGACTAACCCGGCCATTTCCTCCATATACTCGTTAAGCCATAACATCAACGTTTCCGGGTCGCTTTCTTCCGCCAGAGAGCTGAAATTTTTGATATCGGTAAATAAAACCGTCGCCTGGACTTTTTTCGCCATCAGACGACCTTCTTTAAGCAATTCGTGGCGATCGCGCCAAATCGCCTCGGCAATTTGCGGGGTAACGTGACGCCCGAATAAATTCATCACCAATTGGCGGTCTTCCCGTTCCTGGTTGGCGATATAAGCGACGATCGCGATTGTCGAAGCGCTCAAACCGAGTAACGGCGGGGCGAGTGGAATCCACCACCCCTGTAGGAACAGCCAAAAACATCCCGCCGTTAACCCCACCGCCAACAGGGGAACGATAACGACGATCCGACCGATGCGACCGAGCGACCAACTGGCAATCGCGCCGACGGCGCACCAAGCGGCGATCCAGGCAACCTCGTAGAGATCGGGCCACACCCGAATTAAGGGGCGATCGTCGAGGGCCGCACTGATAATCTGACTGGTCAAATTCGCCTGAATTTCCACCCCAGTCATCCGTTGGGGAGAACCGATGAAGTTAAAACTATAAGGGGTCTCGAAAAAATCGTTTAAACTAACCGCAAGCGGGCCGATCAGCACCACGCGATCGCGCGCCCAATCCGGGGGCAACGTTCCCGAGAGCAAGTCCGACAGCGAAACGATCTCGAACGAGCCCGCCCCGCCGCGAAAATTCAATAAAACTTGATAGCCCCCATCGTCGGCGCGCACGTAAGGGCCATCATTGGCTTTAAACTCGCGAAAGACGGCGTTACCGAGTTGCATCCAGCGAGAATTAATTGCCGCCGCCTCCGGGGTCACCCCCTGCTGTTCCAAATACAGCCAAGCCAGTTTGAGACCCAAACTTTCTAAAAATCGACCGTCGGGGGTTTTTAAAAACAAAACCGCCCGCCGAATTTTGCCATCCCCATCTTGGGGGACGTCGTTAGAACCGACTTGGTTGAGCTGTTGGAGAACTGTAGGGGCCGCCACCGCTTCTCCAACGTCGTCGCCGACCGCCTTCTCGATGCCGATCAAATTGGGGGTAGACTCGAACAGTTCCACCAGGCGTTCGTGACCGGGAGGGACGGGTAAATTGCGGTACAAGTCCAATCCGATCGCCGCAGGTTCGTCTTGTTTGAGTTTGGCGATCGCCTCGGCGAGGACGGCGTCGGAAATCGGCCACTGTCCGAGGCTATTAATATCCGCTTCCGTAATCCCGACGATCGCCACGCGCTTGTCCTGGGGTTCGAGGGGGCGCAGTTGGAACAAGGCATCGAGGGCGAGCCATTCTAAAGGTTGTAAGACCCCAGCAAAGCGCAAAGCCACCACGACGATCGCCACGCCGGGGGCCGTCATCCAGACCCCACGCCAGTCCCAAACTGCCTTGACTATTTTTGCCCACGGCATCCCCACATCCCTCGATTTTGAACGGGAAACTCGCAAATGGGGGAACCACTTTTCCAGTACCATAAATTTCGGCGATCGCGCTTGGGATGGTGGAAGCTTCTGCATCGAGCATAACCTCGCTCCTGGGATTCTCTCTCAACGGCGATCGGTGTGACATACCCCTTCTAGGGGATCGAATGGGTTCCCGGGATGCGATCGGTTTCCTAAAACTACCCCACCTCCTGCGGTTTTTATTATCCCCCGGGCTTCTCGGATCGGATCCCCCACTTGCCAAGTCCGAGGGCTGGCGCTGGCGACCTCCTGCGCCGAGTGAGCCCCTTGAGTGGGAGTTGGCGACGACACCCCGGCGATCGCGCTGAGATCGAAGCGATCGCGCGCCGCGCCGTAAGGAGTCGCGGGCAATCCCCCGATTCCGGTCACGGTAAACCGACCTTGTCGGGCATTGCGACGGGCCAGACAACTATCGGCGACTACACGTTCGGAGCCCACGAACGCCGTCGCCAAACTTTCGAGATCGCTTTCTAGCTGAACGTCCGGAGTTTTGATATTCACCGAACCGCTAAACTGCGCCCCCAATTCCGACGTCGCCGTAATATCGCTTTGGGGGGTCTGTTGAGGGCGTTGGCGCGCCCCGAAAATCCCCGAGGCAGAGATTTCCACCCGACCGCCGAAGCCCTCGCGGGCGTTGGCGGTAATATCGCTATTCTCCAAAGCGATTAACGTGTCCGTGGCGATCGCGATATTGCCCCCGTCGGTATTGCCCGCATTCGTTGCAATTCGACTGCCCCCGCGCAAGGCGATCGCCTCGGCGAGGAGGTCGATATTGCCTCCCTGACCGGAGACCGTACTCGCATCGATCGCCCCCCCTCGATTCAACTCGATCTCGTTGGCGGCGATCGTCAAGCGTCCCGCATCCCCGCTTCCCAAGCCAGAAACTGCGACTTCGCCGCCGCGATCGACTGTCAGGCGCCCGGTCTCCAAGCGAACTTCCCCGGAAGGTCCGACTCCCTCCGAACTGGCAATAATCCCACTGACAAGTACGCCGTCGAGTTGGGAACCGCTCACGAGAATCGATTCCGGGGCGATCGCCGTCAAATTCGCTCCCCGCCCCGGCGACGCCGTAGACGAGGAGACCACCGCCCCATCGAGAACGATCAACCGGGGAGTTTCCACCCTTAATTCGCCGGAATTGCCCACGGCCCCGGCAAAGGAATTCGACGCCAGGGCGGAACGACTTTGGAAATTGGCCGAAATCCCCGCCACTTCCACTGATTCCCTCGCCCGCACGGTCAGATTCCCCGCCGTGCCCGCACCAAAGGTTGAAGTGGCGATGTAACCGCCGTCGCGGATGCTCAAGCGTCCGGTTTCCACGATCGTATTCCCTGCCGGACCCCCTGCAAATGCCCCCGCATTTAACGAACTCGACGCAAAAATTTCGACCTCGAACCCCTGACGAAACTCGCCCCCCGGCGCCGCACCGACCACCTCTAGGGAATCCGTCGCCCGCAGCGATAAATCGCCACCGGGTCCGTCGCCGAAATTCGACGCCGAAATCCGGGCGCCCTCGCGGACGATCGCCCGTCGCGCCCGCACGTCGATATCCGGAGAGGCCCCCGGTCCGAAACTGCTGGCAAATAAACCGCTATAGGTCGGCTGGTCGATCGCCGTTTTCCCTACCAGTTCTAAGGTATCCGCCGCATAGACCGAAAGCGTCCCGCCGGGAACCGGACCCAAGGTATTGTCGAGCAGTTGGGAACCGTCGGTGAGGAGAATGCGGTTCCCCCGCACTTGAAGATCGCCGCCTCCCGGACCGCTCGCATCGACCACCGCCAGATTCTCTAAGGTAATATTGCCGTAGCCCGTCGGCGTACCCGCGCTTTCGTAATCGATCGCCCATCCCGCCGGATCGGGGACGATGGAGACGACCCCCTCGCTAGCGATACTGCCGAGTTCTACCCGTCCTTGGGGCGCTTCGATGACGGCGCCATCGAGGACTAAATCGCCGCCGATCAGGGCTAAAGTGCGACCCGGCGCCATTTTTAACCCCGACGGCGAATTACTACGAATGGGGGCTTGCACGCCGTCGGATAAAATCGTACTGTTGCCCGGTCCGCCCACGGCGATCGCCCCGTTCGCCCCCGGACTGCCGAATCCCAAGCCCACGGGAACGCTGGACGTCAAAATCGGCGTCGCCGTCGTCGCGCCAACGGCCCCAAACTCACTCCCGTCGGCAAATACGAAGCGGTCCGCCGTGGTCGCCACGAACGAACCGCCCACATTTAAACGGGCGTTAGCACCGAAGACGATGCCCTGGGGATTGAGCAGAAACAGATTCGCGAGTCCTTGAGTGGCGATCGCCCCGTCAATGCGTGAGATCTGTCCCCCACTGACCCGGGTAAAAATATTCTCGACTGTCGGCCCATTTTCAAACACCGCCGTGACATTCGCCGGAACTGAAAACTCGGCGAAACTGTGAAATAGATTGGTTCCCCGCGCCGTCCCGCCGTCAATCGAGAGGCGATCGCCCACGGCGGTCACTCGGGAATTCTCCGGTAAACTGCGATCGGGAATCACTTGTGTCGTCCCCGGTACCGCGATCGCGATCGTGGCGATCGTCGAAGTGCTAACGCTGACAAGATTGATAAGATTTATCTTTTGCATCACCATTCTACCCTTACTCGCTCTCGACGAACGATCGCACTCTGGCGACGAGTCGGGGTAGATGCACGTCCTACACGTTCGTTCGCCAATCCAGGAACCCGCCGCAAATCGATGTCTAAATAGATATCTAAATTAATTCTACAGTCGATTTCGGCGGATAAAATAGGGGCGTTTCGCGAAATGCCCCTACTCTCACTGTCATTTCGAGCGCTCTCGATTAGGGGCGCGATCGCTCGAAATGAGGATAGACCGCTTTTTCAAAAAATTCCCGAACTTGCGGCGAACACTTCGCCACTAAATCCCGATAATCCTGCCGAACTGGAATCGAGTAAAGAGCAGTCCGTGGCGCAATTTCCGGCAACCAAGTGCTATGAATGCTAATCCCCAAATTCACTTGAGGATGGGCCAGCTTGCAGCGCGGTCCGGCGTTTAAATCTGCCGCATCGAACAGCCAAACCTCGCCGTGTTTGACCGAGTCTTCGTCATTATAAACCACCACGCAAGCGAGGTAACCCCCGTCTGCTTCTCCTTCACTATCTTTGCGGGGAATAAACTGCGGCGAATTGGCAAAATATCCCGGCGGGAACTGATAAGAATCGACGATCGCGAATGCCTCTTTCGAGGTTGTATCTAACCGACATAAATTTGTTTGCAGTCCTTCCCCTGTAATTTGTTTGACCTCCTCGACCGGAATTTCCCGATAGTCGTAACCTGCATACATATCGAGCATGAATTCAGTCAATAATTCCGGCCAACATCCCCAGGAAATCCAATAAACGGATTCGAGTTTGTTCGGCGGTAAAACGCCATTGTAAGCGTAAAGTGCCGTCGCCCAGGTATATTGTCGGTCGTAAAAACAGTGCGATCGCTCCTCGTCGATGCGACCCGTTTCGCCGTCGATCGCGTAGCGACCCACCCAGTTGACATCCGTACTGCCGACGGGCATCCCGACGAAGGTGTGAGGGTTGTCCGCCGCCCGTTCGGTGCGATCGCAATCCCGCACCCATTCCGACGGGTCCCAGGCGCAATTATGGGCCGTGTGGAGGATAATCTTACCCTCGGGATTCTCGTAATCGACGAGGAAATGAGCGGCTTCTCGTTTGAGCTTGACTTTGCGGGCGGTGACCGTATCGCGATCGCCCGTTAAATCTTGACGGCGAATAATATAAATCGGCGTATCTTTCAACTGGGGCGTATCGATAATGTTGCGTAATTGACTATCTAAATCCAGATTCCGGCGAAAGGGATAATTGAGCAGTTGTTCCAGCCCAATTTTAAACGCCGTATCCATTAAAATGACATAATCTTCCGTGACGCCCAACTGATGCAAACTTTGTTGAATTTCCACCGCTCGGCCATTGGGTAAAACGACCTTCCAGGATTTTAAATCTTGCTCGCAGCCGTCCCAGCGAAGCAGATATAAAAATCCCTCGAATTTACCGTGCAGAATTGGTTTTAACAGCCATTCAATAAAACGAGTGGCGGCCATTACTAAACGGGCGATCGCGTACTTCAACCATTTAATTGAAATATGCTTAGTCCAGTCGTAAGCAATTATCTTCGCAAATAAGCTGAAGAAAGAAAACGACCAATTGACTGCAAAAAATTCGTCGGTTTTGGGGTCGAAAAAGCTGTGAGCGCCCGTGAGGGCTAATTGAAAGGGAACGTTATTCATGCCTAGGGGCAAATCCGCCGCCTTCCATTCGTCGGTGCGTCCGATGGGGGTTGCGACTTCCAGGGTCGCCGGGTCGATTTCATAGGGGCGTCCGGCGTCCCAGGTCACCGCCAGTCGCCAATGTTCCTCATCCGATCGCTTGATGGGGACAAACGCCGTATTGATTTCGTTGCGGAATCCCAAGGGGAACGACAGGCGGGCCAGTCCGAGATTGTCAAAGCCTAAATTCGCGTCGGGATTGCCGGGAGTGCTGGCTAAATCGGCATAATAACAGGGGGTTTTGGCGAGGCGGGTTTTGAGGTGGACTTCTCCGGGGCGATCGAAGTCGAAACGGTAAATCAACCCGTCTCCGTTAAAGAGGGAATTGCCGCCGCCGGAGGTAAACACGGCGTTGGGAGATTGCGGTTTGGCGGCGACGGACCCGGCGGCGGTAATCAGAAAGGCGTGACCGTACAAATCCGAGGGCAGTTCGCCTTCAATGACATCGAGGCGCACGTCGATTTCCTCGGCGCCGAGGTTCATCAAGCCTTCGGGGAGGGGGGCGCTGGTGCAAGGGTCGCGCGGAACTTGACTCATAAGAGGTTTGGGAGGATACAACAACTCGTCTTAATTGTCGTCGCGCGATCGCCGATCGTCGAGCAAAGTTGGGGAAAATTGAAGCAAAATTGCAACAGAATGGAAGCCGATCGCCCGTCCGACTATAAACCGCTCTCTCCAACGCGGTCGCAGACGTCGGGATCGAGTAATTCGGGGGCGATCGCCCGTGGGGAGGTTCCCAACACGGTGCGTCCGTCGGCGGTGGTCGCGATGCCCCGGGCTTCGCGGATCGGTTGGCCGATTTTCCAGGTCGTTTCGCGAGCAGATCCGGAACTCAAAGGGGGTCTCTGGCGCGAATTCGAGGCATTGTCTCCAATTCCCCGAATCGGGCTGAGGTCGTAGCGATCGCTCGTCGCACCGTAAGGATCCTCGGGTAAGCCCCCGGTTCCGGTCACCGTAAAGCTGCCACTGTCGCGGTTGCGGCGCGCCAAACAGCTTTCGGCGACCAATTGTTCCGCATTGACGAACTCCGTAGACAGTTGGGTTAAGGCGTCGAGTAAGTTCACTTCGGGGGCGTTAATTTCGACAGTTCCGCCGAACTCCGGCCCGAGTTCGGAACTGGCGGTGATATCGCTTTCGGGGGTTTGGACTTCCCGGAAGGCGGTGCCGAAAATGCCGGAGGCGGCGATCGTGACCCGTCCCCCGCGTCCTTCCCGGGCGTTGGCGGTGATGTCGCTATTTTCGAGGGCGATCAAGGTATCGGCGGCGATCGCGATATTCCCGCCGTTACTGCTACCCGCATCGGTGGTAATCTGACTGCGATCGCGCAATTGGATCTGGCGCGCCTCTAGAGTCAAGTTACCGCCACTCCCCGCCGCCGTCGCCCCGTTAATCTGTCCGCCATTCTCCAGGCGAATCATTTCGGCGTCTACAAATAAGGTTCCCGCATCTCCCGCTTCGACGCTGTTGACGGAAATTTGGCCACCATCGCGCACGATCAAATCGCGAGTATTGACTTGCAAGTCACCGCCGCGTCCGGTCGCCTCTTGGGGCAGTAAATCGCTGCCGGAGGTGGCAAATAAACCACTGGGGCGAAACCGACCTTGAGATGCACTCCCACTGATGGCGATCGACTCCGACGCATTGACACTCAAGGTTCCCCCGTTGCCCGATCCTTCCGCCGAAGCAAAGGCCCCGGCCCCGTCGCGCAGGATCAGCCGTCCGGTGGAAATCGTCAGGGATCCCGCATCCGCCGCGCTGAAGGTGGAGGTTCCCAAGGCACTAGAGACCCGTCCATCCGGGGCGATACCGCTCAATTCCACCGATTCCGAGGCGGTGACGGTCAAATTGCCCCCGGAACCGCCGAAGGGAATCACCCCATCGCGGGTATTGGCGCCGCTATTGGTGAGCATTTGACCCCCGTCTTCGAGGCGAACCCGGGCGGTGGCGATCGCGATGTCCCCGGCGGCCCCAGTCGAACCGATCGTGTTCGTGAAAATCCCCGTCGGCGTCAAGCTTCCGGGAGGGGTCGATCGCACGTCCACGCTGTCCGTGGTGCGGATTTTGACTTGACCTCCCGGCGACGGACCGAAGGTGACCGTGGAAACGCTGGCCCCGTCGCGAATCACCAGGCGTCGGGCGTCGAGTTCGAGGTTTCCCGCCCGACCGTTGGCGAGGGTGGCCCCGAATAAGCCGGATCCGACGGCTTCGACGGTTCCGGAGGCGGCGATCGTTAAATTGCCCCCACTTCCTTCACCAAAGGTACTCGTGGAAATGGCGGCCCCGTCGAGTAAGCTCAAATCCCCGGTTTGAATGTGGATATTGCCGGAATTGCCGGAACCCGCCGCCCCGGTAAAAATCCCGTTCCTCAGTTGGGCGAGGCTCAGTTGTCGCGACAGGGCCGCCCCGATAAATTCTCGTTGAAAGCTCTCGAATCCAGACCCCCGTAGGATGATACTCTCCGTGGCTTCGATGTTGAGGTCGCCGCCATTTCCGGTAGCAAAGGTGCGTACGGAAATTAAGGCCCCTTCCCCCAGGGTCAGGCGTCCGGTGCGCAGGGTGGCGTCCCCTCCATCTCCGGCCCCGGTGGTGTCCGAGAGTAAGCCACTGGCAAAGCGGCGATCGCCCGAGGTCCCTTCGACGGCGATCGCCTCGGATGCGCTCACATTCAGGGTTCCCCCCGCTCCACTGCCTTCGGTACTCGTCGAAATCACCGCCCCGTCGCGCACCAGCAACCGCCCGGTTTCTAAGGTTAAATTCCCCGCGTTCCCCGTCACTTCACTCGTCCCAAACCGTTCTCGAAGGGCGTCGGGGCCGTCGGTCGCCGCCGTTTGCAAGCTGCTGGCTAAGGTCCCATCCGGCGAGGTGCCGATCGCCTCGATCTCCTCGCGCGCCCGCACGGTCAAATTGCCTGCATTGCCCGCACTGCGGGTTCCCGAGACGACGACGGCTCCCTCGCGCACCTGCAATCGTCCGGTTTCGACGGTCAAATCTCCCGCATCCCCCCGTCCTAAGGTCGCATTGACCAAACCGAGCAGTTGTGCGTTGAAATTGCCCCCGACCAATTCCACCGATTCGGTCGCCCTCACGGTCAAGTCTCCGCCCCGCCCGGTGGAACTGGTGGTGGCGGAAATGACCCCGTCGTCTACGAGAACGGTTTGCGCGTCTACGGTCAAATGACCCGCATCCCCCGAACCCACGGTTTGGGAGGAAATTCGACTCGGTTCGCCGTCGCTGGGCGATCGCCCCACGAGGCTCAATCCTTCCCTGGCGTAGAGGTTCACCGGTTGCCCCGCCGTCCCTCCTCTGGTGAAGGACACCACCTGGGAACCGTCGCGGATCTCGACGTTGCGCCCGCGCACGGCGATCGCCCCGCCACCGTCTCCCGTGGCGTCGATCCGCGCGCGATCGATCGCCCGGATATCCCGATATTCCAAGCTTTCTGGCTCTGGGACTTCCCCGCCAAGCGGCCAACTCCCGGCGGCGATCGCCGTCAGTTCGATCGCCCCTCCCGGCGCACTCAAACGTCCCCCATCGAGCCGGATCTCGCCGCCGATCGCCCTCAATTCCCGTCCCGGACGGACTTGTAAGCCAACCGGGTTCCCCTCGGCGTCCGCCGCCACGGAACGGTTGACGATCGCCCCGGGATCGGACCCGAACCCCAAGCCGATCGGCACTCGGTTACTTAAAATCGCCCCATTTTGCGGGTTGCTCGCACTATAGGTAAGGCGATCGGCAAATTGAATCTCGCTGGCGGTGGTGGCGACAAAGGAACCGCCGAGATCCAAACGGGCGTTTGCTCCAAATACGATCCCGTTGGGGTTGAGTAAAAATAAGTTGGCGCTACCATTGGCACTCATTAAACCGTCAATCGTAGAGATAGAATTCCCCGTAACCCGAGTAAAAATATTTTGAATATCTAACCCATTGTTAAACCAAGCTCCGGTGTCCCTCGGTACGGAAAATTCGCTGAAACTATGAAATAAATTGTCCCCCGATCTGGTTCCTCCCTCCAATATGAGACGATCGCCTTCCGGGGTTACTGTCGAAGGATTGACTAAACTATTGTCCGGTACGATTTGCGCGTTTAAATTGCCCTTTCCTACGGTAAAAATGGCGATCGTAACGGTGGCGATCGCCGTTCCACAAGTTCTCCAACTTTGCAGTGAGTTTCCCCAACCCTCGGCAATGTTATCGTTCGGCTGTTTGTTAAAGCACATCATCTTAAAATAACTAGATTTCATCCCCTACACCCTTCTTTAACATTGTCATTGTTTTGAAGCCGGATAACCTTTTTTCACTGAAATTGTTTCCTCAACTGATTCACCCTAGTGATTTAATTAAATTCTGCCTCAAACCAGTTATTTGTATTTGTTGTTATGGTTGTGAAATAGGGAGTCCTCAAGCTATTGAAACAATCGATTCTCAAGTTCGTGAGGGAGCTTACTGACTTAGTACATCCCCTTGCAAACCGGAATCACAGCTTAGATCGGTAGATTGGAACTAGAACATTGACAGGAGAATTCATCACTCTCGATCGGGTCTCGATCGCCTTTCTCGATGGACTTACTCCACCTGTCATTCCTGCATCAGTAAAAATACACTCACTCTTTTAAATACAGGAAAATATAGACAATAACTGTATTCTTTTGGTTTTATTTTGATATTATTTTGTATTCTATTTTGTTACTTTAGCGAATTGATGTTACTAAATTACTGATTTTGTTGGCAATTTAGGATTTTTGTAGGGAGTTTCTAATTTTTGTTGTATTTTTTTATTCCCTGTTATCTTTTACATTATGTTTTTGAGCCTCTTCTGTACTTTGTTTCCCATCCCCCTCCGGATGAGAATCGTTGAATTCAGGTAAATTCAATCGATCGACAGTATTCAAAAAGAGAATTTTAGCCAATTCAAACACCCGATCGCGATCGCCCGCCACGTCCCCTAACTTTTCCTCGGCAATTTGCAGACATAATCGCATTAAATCCGCCGATTCGTTGACGTAACGCGCGATCGCTTCCCGTTCGTTTTGTCGATGTTCTAAATCCTCCAGGGATAGCGACGGATGTTGTTTGCGCTTGTGTACTTCTTCCGAAAATCCCGATGCAATAATCCCCGCCGGAAGTGCAAACAAACCAATCCCAACAAACGCCAATACCGCCCCGAAAAACTTACCAATCGGCGTGACCGGATAAATATCGCCATACCCCACCGTTGTCAGGGTGACCACTCCCCACCACATCGCCGCCGGAATGCTGGGAAAGGCGATCGGTTGGTCGCGACTTTCGGCAAAAAACATGATTGTCGATGCAAAAATAAGTAAAATAATAACGGCAAAAATCGTCATAATCAATTCGTCTTTCTTGGCTTCTACTGCCCTTAAAATCGTTTGCAAAGCTTCGGAATAACGAATGAGTTTTAACAGTCGTAACAGTCGAAAAATTTCGATAAATTCGAGAGAACTGCGATCGGGAAGTGCCACCATTAAATAAAACGGTAAAATTGCCATTAAGTCGATAATAGCTAAGGGAGTTTGGGCGTAACGCAAGCGCCCCCACACCGGATCCGCGTAACGCGGATCGACGGTACAAGACCAAATTTGTAAAAAGTAGAGAAGTGTAAAACAAGTTACGGAAAAAATTTCAATTTCATCGACAAATAGTTTGACATTGGCTGAAATTGAATGAGAAGTGCCTAAAATAAATGCAGTGACATCGACAATCACGAGCAGACTGACCAGCAGATCGTCGAGTAAGCTGAGGCGATCGTCGTCAGTGGAAAATTCAAGAATTTCATAAATACGTCGTTGCAAATGAGGTAAAAAATTTCGATGTTTTTTCATATTTTTACGCTCGATCGATAAATCCCTGCGCGGAGGCGCGATCGGCGATCGTTGACCCTCCTGTTTTAATCAAAAATGTTATCATAAAAGATAAATCATCGAATGATAATTCTTTTTCAAGTTGGAATTTACGGATTCGTGAATGGAAAAATACCCTACGACTTACTCCCAGGCTCAAGTCCTTAAAGATCTGGCAATTTCGATCGCCGGATTGTATTTCTCCTATCCCGATAAAGCTAATGTGTTGCAAGATGTCAGCTTACATATTTTCAAAGGCGAACGAGTAGGATTAATCGGCGCCAATGGTGCGGGAAAAACAACGTTATTTTTATCAATTTGTGGCATTCTCAAGCCAAATTCCGGCAAGATCTCGGTGTTCGATCGCCCAGTAGTGACCGGAGAATTTCGCCCGGAAATTGGCTTAGTCTTTCAAAATCCTAACGACCAACTGTTTTGTGCGTCGGTCTGGGACGATGTGGCGTTCGGTCCGCAAAATATGGGACTTTCGGCGTCAGAAGTCGAACGCCGAGTGCAAGAAGCGTTAGGGATTGCAGGAGTGGCGGATTTGGTTCATCGTCCCCCCCATCATCTGTCTGGCGGACAAAAACAAATGGTCGCGATCGCGGGAATTTTGGCGATGCAACCGCAATTGGTGATGTATGACGAACCGAGTGCAAATTTAGATTTGCGATCGCGCCGTCGTATTATTAATTTTCTCCAATCTTCGCCGCAAACCCTATTAATTTCTTCCCACGATTTAGAATTGATTTTGCAAGTGTGCGATCGCGTCATTTTAATGGATGAAGGTCGGATTATTGCCACAGGAAAACCCGAGGAAATTATGGGCGATCGGCAATTAATGGAATCTTGCGGATTGGAAAAACCGCATTCCCTGATTCCGCATTTCCATTCCGATGAGAAATAAGACGGGTTCGATGGCGATCGCGCCTTCGCGAAGCGACGCCTCCGGCGTATCGCCGTTCGTCCCTCCCGATCTCTAGCAAAAATGAAGAATATGTTATGTCCGCAGGCGATAAGTTCGCTTTTCGACTTTAATGTAATCGTAACTCCCCCTCTATGGAGGTCAACCAATGGATTGGATGAGTATTATTATCACCTGGCTAGTGATTGCGATTAGCTTGTTGATTATCTCAAAATTACCGACCGGGGTTGAAATTGACGGTTTCGATCGGGCTTTAATTTCGGCGGCGGTTTTAGGCGCCTTAAATGCCTTCCTCCGGCCACTTTTACAGATTTTAGCCCTTCCGGTCACGATTCTGACCCTGGGGATTTTCGCCTTGGTCGTCAATGCTTTAGTGTTTGGATTAGCCGCTTATCTCGTTCAAGGATTTCGCTTGCGTTGGGGCTTTTGGAGTGCCTTAATTGGCGCGATCGCCCTCACGTTCATTCGTTCGATTTTGGAACAACTTTTACAGAATTTTGGCGTTCCCGGAGTCACTTCGTAAGAGGTGAGGATCGGAAAATTTCGTCAATTTTCTATGTTTTTCCAAGCAGTTAAGTAAATTTGCTAATTGCTGGCGGTGTTTCCCGTCGGGGTTGGTTTGAATCATCGTTCAGGGAATGGCGATCGCCCGCGATCGCCGACAAGCTGACCCCGACTCAATCTCGATTTTAGATGTTAGATTTTAGATGTTAGATTTTAGATGTTAGATTTTAGATTTGCATACTGGCGATCCCCTACTTCAACAAAGCTTCAATACTCGATCGCCGATTGGTGTTTCCCTCACCAGTCAGCATTTTTTGAGCTAAACCCGGTATTTTGACGACGAGTTGGGTCGTAAAATACCGGGTTGGCGGGAGGGCGATCGGGGTGAGTAAACCGAGGGCAATTTCAGCGCCAAATTTTAATCGTTTGGTCCCAACTCGCACTCACCATTGTTGTTCCATCTGGAGTCATTTCGATCGCAAAAATATCGCTCACGTGATCGGTCAGCGTCCCTTTGAGATCGCCACTATCTAAATCCCAAATTTTAATCGTGTTGTCGTCACTTCCACTGAGTAAAGTTTGACCGTCGGGAGTGACCGTCACCACGGTGACTAAATCCGTATGACCCCGGAGGGTATTTTGCAATTCCCCACGGTCTAAATCCCAAATTTTAATGGTTTCGTCCCAACTTCCACTCACCAACGTTTTTCCATCGGGAGTAATGGCGATCGCCCGTACCAAGCGCGTATGTCCGGTGAGAGTTTGTCTCACTTCTCCCGTGGCGACATCCCAAAGTTTAATCGTCGCGTCGCCACTACCACTGACGAGGGTTTGGCCGTCCGGTGTATAAGCGAGCGCTCGCACGCGATCGCGGTGTCCTTCGAGAGTCTGTTCTAACGCCCCAGTCCGGGCGTTCCACAGGCGAATGCGACCGTCGTCGGAACCACTGGCGAGGGTTTGACCGTCGGGACTGTAGGCGATCGCGTAAATCGCACCCCCTCTCGGATCGAGGGTATTCGACACCATCCGACCTTTGAGGTTCCAAATATAGATCGTTCCGTCGTCACTCGCACTGGCGAAGCTTTTGCCGTCTGGGTTGACGACGATATCTCTCACGATATCTCGGTGCGCGGTTAGGGTATCGAGTTGTTTACCCGTGTTCAGATCCCAAAGTAAGATCTGATTGTTCCAGTCGCCACTGACCAGTAATGAAGAGCGCGGCGCGATCGCCAATCCTTGCACGGGGGCCTCATGTCCGGTCAGGGTCTGCGGTTCGGCGGTCGGAATCGTAAAGGGAACGGGGGTTCCAGTAAAGGCGGGGGGGAGGGGCGATCGCGGGGCTGTACCGTCGGGGGAACTCGGTGAGGGCGAGGAATCTGGTGTCGCCGTCGCCCGGGGTGGCGAGTCGTTTGTAAAGTCCCACGCCGGAAAGATCGAATCGAGATGTTCCAGAAAGCTCAAGTAAGGAGGGAGATCCACCGGGGAGGCGGTCGGTTTGGAAATATAGCCCCACAGCCAAATAATGCCTGCAATTGTAGCAACAACGATCGCCCCTTCAGTCAGCAAAAATAGGGGGAAGTCGCGATCGCCGTCGGTTCTTTTAAGTTTGGCTTCGATCGCGCCGATCTCCGCCTCGGTCAGGGCGAGAATATCCTGGTAGAAATAATGCAGCTTTTCGTCAGTTTCTCGTTTCAGCGATCGCTTTTCCCGGGCGATCGCCCCTTGCAATGCTTCTCGATAGCGATCGAGCTTTTCTTGGCGTTCTTGATAAGGAATTAAAACCTTTTCACGAATTTTCTGGGCAATTTCTGGCTTTATGCCGCAATTTTCGCGAGTAATTTCTAAGCTTCTCCAACCGAGTCGCCCGATTTGACCGCCGCGACGCCGCACGAAGTTTTCTACTGCTTCGCGATAGGTCAGTTCTGGTGTTGGAATCGGTGCTTGACTGAGGACGATGTTCGTCGCTTCCGGTAAGGCGTAGAAGGCGGGAGGATTGGCAGGAGTAAAAATTTGCATTTTATTTGCAATGTAATCGTGCAGTTCTCCCAGGGAAATTTGGCCGTCGCCGTCGCGGTTGGCGCCTCCGGTTTCGATACCTTCGATCAAATAATAAGTATAAGGAGAACAGCCGGATTCTCTAACTTTACCCCCGTAACGGAAGCGGCGAATCGCTTCGCGATCGATCGCGAGATCCGTACAGAAGCGATCGTCCGCCTCGAAGTGCGTCGAAGCGGTCAGAACGGCTTTCCCGTAACCGCCGAGTTGCTGTTTGAGGTCGAGGCGATCGCGTGGGGAATCTCTAACTGATTCCCCCAATTCGGTGTAGCAACAATCGAGGACGATCGCCTGCTGTTGTGCCGGACTGGTATACAAGAGCGCTTGTAAAAAGTCTGCTGGAACCGCCGTGGAGGAAAGGTCGGCGACGTCAGTATTGCGAGTCGTGAAATAAAGTTTACCTTCACCATCGGCGATCGCATGTCCGGAGAAGTATAATAGTACCAGATCTTCCGGCTGGCGATCGCGCAATAACCATTCGATCCCGACGCGAATTTCCTGCAAATCCGGATCGAGCAGTTGTTGAATATTTTCAGGCTCGAATCCCCCGAGATCTTGGCGTTTCAGGATCTCCGCGATCGCACGAACGTCATGACATGCCGTGGGTAGCGGTTCCAAAAAACTATCGACTCGTGTCTTTGGCTGTTGAGAGAGACTCACCCCGATTAATAAAGCCACCTTAGTCATTGGTGTCCCGATACTTCAATAGTTTAGTGATGCTATTTTCGTGACATCCTCCCGACGCTCACCCTAACGGGTAGAGCGCGGGCGTCCCTTCCTCGCGGTTGGGTTTTCCTGCTTCATCGGGGTTCCTAAGCAACCTTCCGACCCAGGCAGTATCACCGTCTGTCCAACGGCTACAAGACCGCGCTGCATGACCACTTGAGCCGCAGCAACATCCCAGTCTGTCGCATATCCACACTCATCGCAACGATGAACCCGTTCGCTGAGTTCCTTCTTCCCAGTATGCGCCCCACACTGAGGGCAAGTTTGACTGGTCCCGTTGGGGTCAACCTTGGCAAAGTAGACGCCACGCTTCCAGGCAACCCACTTGAGGATTTCCAAGAAGCTTCCCCAAGCAGCATCCAAACAATGCTTGGCCAAGATCCCGCGACTGGTCATCTTGAGGTTCAAATCCTCAGCAAAAATCATCCCAGCATGGTCACAAAGCTGGTGAGCCGTCAGGAAATGGAACTCACGGCGCTGTTGTGGATATGCTCGTGCAGTTGGCGAATCTTGGCTTGAATCTTCCGGTAATTAGCCGAACCCTTTTTCTTGTTTCTCAATTTACGTTGCAGCCATCGAAGCTTGCCTTGCAAATCCACGAAAAAGCGAGGGCGTTCTACCAATTCTCCCGTCGATCCAGCCAAGAACTTTTCCAGTCCCAAATCTATGCCAATCGGTTCACCGTGAGGCATAGATTTGGGACGGAAAGATCGGCTTGCAGAATCAATTGAGCATACCAACCAGACGGCTTGAAGACGACCCGTACCCGCTTGAGTGCAAATCCTTCTGGGATAGGTCGATGCAGGTTAATGGGCATGGCTCCAATTTTCGGCAGTTCGATTTCAAACTCGTTGACGGGGTTCGATTTGAACTGCGGAAAGACAAACGAGCGATACTGACCAAACTTTTTGAATCGAGGAAATCCAAATCCTCTTTTCTGCACGAACTTAAAACGACTTATCCAGCCGCTTCAAGGCATCTTGCAAGACCTGAGAATGAACTGCCTTCAGTTCTGGGATCTCATCTTTCGCTTTGGTCAGTGCATTCTGCTGTTTGTAATAGTCGGGATAGGGTGCATCGGCAGAAATGATATATTCCTGCTTGATACTACAAGCATTGACCGGACATTTACGCGAGCCGATCCAGTCCTTGCGCTCTGCCAAAGCGTAGTTATAGACGCGACGACATTGCTCCAACCAGTCGAGCATTTGAGCTTCCTGGTCAAGTCCTGGATAGATTCGGTAGTTGTAGGTCAAGTTCAACATACCTATAGTCTAACTGATTTGCGCTTTCCGTTAGACTACAGGTAGTGTGTCGATTTTCGGGGTATTGAACCCCTCAATCGACGCGGGGAGTCCGTGGATCCCAACACTGACCTTTCAGGTACGGCGCGGGACTTATCGCTCCCCGAACCCCTCAAAAGTTAAACTGTCACTAAATCCGTGCAATTGGCAAGAGCGATCGCGGTAGTGTTTAACTTTGATAACAAATCGGGATATTCCCCGTGATTTTGCTTGGACAACACGAGCACCTCGTGACTCCTATATATTTTAAAAGCAATTTTAAAAGCGATCGCCCCCGGAAGAGCGATCGCCTCGATCCTTGCTACAACTAATCAGAAATCATCGGCCAATTATTCATTCACTTCCGACCATTCCGTATGGAAAAACTCGCCGCGCGGTTTGTCCAAGCGTTCGTAAGTATGGGCGCCGAAATAATCCCGTTGCGCTTGGGTCAAATTTTGCGGGAGGCGATCGCGCCGATAGCTGTCAAAATAATCTAAAGACGCACTAAACGCCGGAACCGGAATCCCAGCATAATTCGCTGTCGCCAACACCTCGCGCCATGCCTCCTGACGGTCTAAAATCGTCTGCTTGAACTCCGGCGCTAACAGCAAATTCGGCAAACTCGGATTATCCTTAAACGCCGACTTAATCTTGTCCAAAAATCCCGCACGGATAATACATCCACCCTTCCAAATCCGGGAAATTTCACTCAGATTCAAATTATAATTAAAATCCGCCGACGCCTTCGCCAGCAAACTCATCCCCTGAGCGTAAGAACAAATCTTAGAACAGTAAAGCGCATCGCGAACCTTATCCACAAATCCCTTGACATCCCCGTCAAACTTAAACGTCGGTCCGCTTAATTGCTGCGACGCCGCGCCCCGTTCCTCCTTAATCGAAGACATAATCCGCGCATTAACCGCCGCCGTAATCGTCGGAATCGAAACCCCGAATTCCAACGCACTCATCGCCGTCCAACGACCCGTCCCTTTTTGTCCCGCCGCATCGACAATTTGCTCCACTAACGGCTGATTCGTCTCCGGATCGATATATTTAAAAATATCCGCCGTAATTTCGATTAAAAACGAATTGAGTTCGTCGGTTTGATTCCATTCGGCAAAGACTTCGTGCAATTGCTTGTGGTCGAGACCCAAAACACTTTTGAGCAAGTCGTAAGCCTCGGCGATTAACTGCATATCGCCGTACTCGATGCCATTGTGAACCATTTTCACGTAATGACCCGCCCCACCCGGACCGATATAAGTCACGCACGGTCCATCATCGACTTGCGCCGCAATTTTCGTCAGAATCGCCTCTAAATCTTTATAAGCTTGTTCCGTGCCTCCCGGCATCAAACTCGGGCCATTTAAAGCGCCTTCCTCGCCGCCACTGACCCCCATTCCCATAAAACCGAGGCCGACCGATTCTAACTCCTGAGTCCGGCGTTCCGTATCCTCATAAAGGGAATTACCGCCGTCGATAATCATATCCCCCGCTTCCAGTAACGGTTTGAGCTGACCGATAACCGCATCCACGGGCTTACCCGCCTTCACCATCACCAGAATCCGCCGAGGACGTTCCAGAGACTCGACAAACTCTTCAATCGAATAAGTCGCCTTGACTTGCTTACCTTGAGCCCGTTCGGCCATAAACGCTTCCGTCACCGAACCCGTGCGATTGTACACCGAAACGGGAAATCCCTTGCTTTCCACATTGAGGGCGAGGTTCTCACCCATCACTGCCAACCCAATCACACCAAATTTTTGTTTCGTCATAACCTTGTAATGACCTCAGTCTCGTCAACTCTCCTACAGGGTAGCCCGATCTCTTCGAGCCAGACTGGAAAAAGATCTTAAAACTCTCTTGTCATGGCAAAGGTGTTACAGAACACAAGCCGATGCTAGCAAGTCCCCTAGTAGGGGCTCAGCTCTATGACGTTTGGCGCTTCACGTCTCAATTGCCCCATCGGGCGATCGTTTGTAGCGACCGCTAGATAAAACTTACCCAAACTTACCCATCAAGTCTGAAAGCTTGATGAACAATACGTTTGAGTCGATTTTACTTCCTGCTTCTACCAAGGGAGTCAGCTCGCTCTTGTCCACAGGCGTTAATTTGGCCGTAGCTCGGCCTATTTTTTCCAGATTTTTGGCTGCGTTTAAATCTCTGTCTATTTTGAGATGACAATGGTCGCAACCAAACAGTCTTTCTGATAAGAGTAATGAGTCTTTAATGCTTCCACAATTAGAACAGATTTTACTAGATGGATAAAATCTGTCTACGATTATTAGTTGTGACCCATATATTTGGCTCTTATATTCCATCTGCCGTCGGAATTCATAAAACCCCATATCGGCGATAGATTTAGCTAGTTTATGATTGGCCATCATGCCCGATCCGTTTAAGTCTTCTATCACATTAACGGCGTGGTTCTTGCATAATTGCGAGGTCAACTTATGTAACGTATCTTTTCTGAGATTAGCGATTTTCCGATGGAGTTTTTGGACTTGAAGCTGGGACTTTTTTCGATTGGCAGAGCCGAGACTTTTTCGGCTAACTTGTCTTTGGAGTCTAGCTAGTTTATTTGAATGCTTTTTATATGCTTTTATTCCTTCTATACTTACTCCCGTTGATAAGGTGGCAAGCGCTTTTATCCCCAAATCTATCCCCACTACATCTGTTTTCTTCTCGGTGGGGGTCACGTTGACATCTATTTTAAACGAAATAAACCAGCGATCTGCCTCTCGACTAATCGTCACATTTTTGGGTTGATAATTCCCCGATAGTCTTTCATAAGTTTTCAGAATTCCAATGACAGGAACCTGAATTTTATTTTCAGATAATATTTTTATAGTTCCATCTAGAGTAAAGCTGTCTTGTCTGCCTTTTTTCTTAAATTTAGGTCTAGATTTCTTTTTTTTAAAGCAATCTTGCCACGCCTGGGCGAGATGTCTGAGAGCGTATTGAGGGGCACACTTAGAAACTTCGTAATACCACAGATTCTCTGGTTTTACTAACTTATTTAACCATTTATGTAAGTCAATAGCTGTGGGAAATTTGATTTTTTCATCGGGACGACAACCGGCATTATGTGATAAAATTCCTAAACACAACCCGTGACCCCAATTGTAAGCATGACGCGCCACTCCCGCATGACGAGCGAGTTTTTGTCGTTGGGTCAGATTAACTTTAAGTTGTGTTTTAAACCCTAATAACATGGAGTTAAATGCTCTACGCTACCAATGGCGCCTAACTAGTGCTAATTTTACCACTACTGATGACTTTATTAACAATTCAGTTTCTAGAAATATTCGTCAATGCTCCGGGGATTTCTCACGATTTGAGTAAGATTGAGTAAGATTGTGTAAGTTTTCGGCTTCTGTAGTTAACCCCCCACGAGAAGCAACAGCCACAACGGTAGAATTAGCGTATTAAGGGACATCCTAGAGCGTTGGTTCGGCGAACGAGGTTGACTTCCTGTGATTGCCGCAAACAAGGAAATGCATCCGTGCAGTAGCAAAGTCCCGAATTCCTAGAAAAGCGGGCAAGATGCCCGCAGCACGGATTCCCAACCTCCACTTCCCCGAACCGATGAGCCCTTTGTCCCCATCAGTACACCGCAGGGAGAACCGGGAACATGCTTGCATATATTCTGGCCTTGGCCGTCGCCTTGGGCAGTTTCGCGATTTACATGGCCGCCTTTTTCGTTCCAGAAGTTCATCGTAAAGGCGATTTAATTTGGAGCGGAGTGGGGCTATTCTATGCTTTAGTCTTGTGGTTTTGTGCGGGACGGATTACCGGAGCTGTACTGCTCGGTCAAACCGCTAGCGTCGCTCTTTTGGGTTGGTTGGGGTGGCAAACCCTCGCCTTACGCCGCCAAGTGACGCCCCTCGCCGAACAAACTGATTTATCCGCCGCCGAAAGTTCCCCCGCACTCAAGGGAGGAATGGTGAATGTGTTTAAAGGCAAATCGGCACAAAAATCGGTGACCGCCGTTCCGGAAGCGCCGACAGCCGAGCCTTCTAGCCCACCGGAAACGCCAGAAACCGAAGCCGTTCCCTCTGGCGAAACGAGCACGGAAGAGACGACGACCCAGAAGACGCCGCCGACAGCTCCTCAAAAAGCGAGTCCGAAAAAATCACCTTTGGGCGGATTTCAGAATTTATTTAAGGGTAAGTCAAAAGCAAAACCGGAACCGAAAGCCGAACCCAAACCGGAACCGAAAGCCGAACCGAGTCGGTCTCAGACGCCCTCGACGGGTCCGGATGTAGAGGTTGAGGTGAGTGCAGAGCTTGAAGTCAAGCCTCAGACTCCGGTGGAGTCCCCAGTCTCGGCAGAAAGCGAAGCGCCAGCAGTGCAGACGCCGAGTGAGCCATCGGAAGCGGAAACGAAACCGAGTGCAACGGTTGCGGAAGATTCGCCTACTGAAACGAGTCCGGAGACGATGGAGGAAATGCCTTCAGCCGCCGCGTTGGAAGGGGCGCAGGACTGGACGGAAGGATCGAGTGATGGGGAGTTCGATGAGTTTGACGATTTAGACGAGTTGGAGAGTCCCGAAAAAACGCCTGCAACGCCGACGGAAACTAAAGTTTCGACGAGTCCGGCGAAGAAGGCGAAGGCTGACAAGGGAGGTCTATTAGCGCCTCTGACGAGTTTGCTGTCTGGGTTACAAGGTCTTCTCGGTAGAGGGAAGAAGTCGAAACCGAAGCCGCAGGAGTCGCAGCCGCAGGAGTCGAAGCCGCAGGAGACAATGGCGGAAACGACTGCACCGCAGGAGGTTGAAGCGCTACCGGAAGTGACTGAGGAATTCGAGGAAGCCGAAGTTTCCGAAGCGTCTCCCGCCGTCGCCGAGACGGAAACGGTGGCGGAAACGGAAACGGTGGCGGAAAATGTTGTAGAAGATCTAGCGGAAGATGAAGCGGCGGCGACGGAAGCCGAAACTCGCAAAGCGGAGGGATTCGAGCAGTTAATTCAGCCCGAACCTCCACCGGAAACGGTCGCGGAGGACGCTCAAGCGGAAACGGAGGGTTCGGAAGCTCGGAGTTCTGGGGAGGAGATGCCGCCAGAAATGGATCTGGCGCCGGATGCCCAAGCGCAGGAAGGTGAGAGCGTGGAAGCGAAGGTCGAGGTGGAGCCGGAACCGATGGAAACGGTTGTTGCTGAAGACTTACCGGAGATTTCGGAGTCAGAAGGGGCGATTGAGGTTGAGGCGGAAACGGTGGAAGGTTCGGAGGAGATCTCACCTTCGATGCGTCCGAATCGCAACAATCCGGCGATTGTAGAGATGCCGAAACAGCCGGGGGAAGCGAAATCGGCGACGCCGCCAATGACTGAGGAGTCGCCTTCTCCGACCAATGAGATGGATGAGGAAAAGTGATGGGTTAGTGGGGTGGGCAATCATTGCCCACCCTATGAATTTTAAGGTGTAGGCGATAGTTGTTATTTTTGAGAAGTTTGTATATTTTAACAATGGGAGCGGGAATTCCCCGATTCTACCGAAGGTGAATCGTGGGATGAAAGCGACTCTTCGGCAAATCAGTTATAATCTTATCATCTGGCTATATCGGCGATAATGTTCAAGGCGTACAAATACCGCATCTATCCAACCCACGAGCAACAAGCGACTTTAGCCAAGAGCTTTGGTTGCTGTCGTTGGTATTGGAACTATGCGTTAAATTTGTGCCAAGAGACTTATCAATCGACCGGGAAAGGTCTATCAAGGGGTTATCTTCAGGGATTATTACCTGCCCTCAAAAAGGAATACCCTTGGCTTAAAGAAGATGTCTATTCCCAATGCTTGCAAGTCGTGGCGTTGAACTTATCAACCGCTTATCGAAACTTCTTTGAGAACCGGGCAAAATTACCCCGATTCAAATCCAAGCAGGGAAGGCAATCTATCAGTTATCCTCAAAATGTTAAGTTTGAGGGAAATTACATCAAACTGCCTAAAGTTGGGTTAGTGTGTTGTCGTCAGCATCGAAGTTTTGAGGGAAAAATCAAAACTGTAACCCTCTCCAAAAATCCAGATGGTAAATATTATGCTTCAGTTTTGGTAGAGGGTAGAGAAGAACCTCCCTTTCCCTCAACTGAAGGAAAAGCAATTGGCATTGATTTAGGGCTGACCGATTTTGCGATTACCAGTGAGGGGTCGAAATATAATAATCCCAAGCATTTTGATAAACACGCGCGAAACCTAAAAAGAAAACAGCAAAAACACGCTCGAAAAAGGAAAGGTAGCAACAACCGCAATAAATCGCGGGTAAAAGTTGCTAAGATTCACGCCAAAATAAGTCGCTGTCGTGAAGATTTTCTCCACAAGCTATCCCGTAAGATAGTGAACGAAAACCAAGTGATTGTGGTCGAATCCCCCCTAACCCCCCTTAATAAGGGGGGAACTAAAGGGGGGATAGGCATGGTTCGCAATCGCAAACTCGCCAAAGCGATTAGTGATGTCGGTTGGGGAATGTTTTGTACGATGTTAAAGTACAAGGCTGAATCAGAAGGAAAAGTTTATCTAGAAGTCGATCGATTTTTTCCTTCTTCTAAAACCTGCCATGTATGTCTCAATCAAATCAAAAGCTTGTCTCTTGATGCGAGAAGCTGGACTTGCGAACATTGCCAAACCCGTCATGACAGGGATATCAATGCCGCCATCAATCTCAAAAATGAAGGCTTACGGATATTAGAGTTAGGAACTCGCTCTACTGCCCTTGGAGGGGATGTAAGACGAGGTGGTAGAACTTCAGTTCTATCTAGCGCAGTCCCCAGTGAAGAGGGAAGCCGCTATTGTAATCTTTGATTCAATAGCGGTAGTTCACGCCAATCCGAGATGCTGTGGGAACCAATTTCAGATTTAGAACCGGACTGGCAAAAACTGGCAAATACTGAGTTGCCTCCCTTAGTGACCGTTTGGAAGGAACAAGCGGAACGATTGAGGAATTCTGGGGAGTTTCAAACCTTTATGGAAAGACTCTGCCGGGAAATTGCGATCGAAACTGGGATTATCGAACGGCTCTATAATTTAGATCGAGGAATTACACGGTTACCGATCGAACAGGGAATTGATGAAGCTCTGATTCCGCATGGGGCTACGGATGGCTCGGTCAAACAAGTTATTTCTTTAATTAAAGACCAACAAACGGCGATTGAAGGACTATTTGTTTTGTCGGTAGAACCCGCAGTTTATCAACTTATTATATCAAACAATTGCATCAAGTTTTAACGCAAAATCAAGAGACGACAGAAGCCTTGATTCCGGCGACTGGAGAAACGATCGATGTTCCTCTGATTCGCGGAGACTGGAAACGACAAGTTAACAATCCGATGCGATCGGATGGATTAGTTCATGAATATTGTCCGCCGGAACAAGTGGCATCGGAAATGGACAATCTTATTAGTTGGCATCGGCAACATCAGGAAAACAAGATTCCGCCGGAGGTGGAAGCAGCTTGGTTGCACCATCGATTTACACAAATTCATCCGTTTCAAGATGGTAACGGGCGAGTGGCTCGTTGTTTGGCGAGTTTGGTTTTTCTACAGGCAGGTTGCTTTCCTTTGTCTTTAACTCGTGACGAACGAGTGGTTTATCTTGATGCTTTAGAACGAGCCGATCGCGGAGATTTATCGCCATTAATTCAGTTGTTTTCCAAACGACAAAAACAAGCTTTTATTAGAAGTCTGGGGCTGTCGGAGCAAATTTTAGCGGAAGGGAGGCGAACCCAGATTGCGATCGCGGCGATCGCTGAAAAACTCAAACAGAATCAGTCTGCAACTCGACAAGATCGCTGTAATAAAGTGGAAGGCTTTGCCAATCTATTGTACGAAATTGCTATAGAAAGATTGGATAAGCTGGCCGAAGACATCAAAGCTTCTATCGAAGAATTAGTGAATGGATTTGATGTCTTTACGGTTGTGCCTCCGAGGGATGGCTCGAAATCGTATTACCATCGCTTTCAAGTTGCCCAAACGGCAAAGCAGTTAGGATATTTTGCGAATATTCACGCCTATCATGACTGGATGCAACTGGCGATCGATCTCCAAACTTCTACGATTATTTTGCTATCCTTCCACGTTCTCGGTCACGAATATCGCGGTTTATTAGTTTGTTCTGCTTGTGCTTATCATAAAGATGTGACCGAAGAGGGAGACACGAGTCCGAGCGATATTCAAGCGTTGAGCGAGAGTCCGTTTCAGTTTTCTTATGCGGATGAAGAACATCATTTAATCGAGCGATTTCGAGGATGGCTGGAAGATGTGCTCGTCACGGGTTTAGAATACTGGAATAGTAGTTTGTAACGGTATTTCTAACGGTATTTCTAACGGTTGTTTTTGGAATGAGCAACGCAGGGAATGAGTGGATTGCCCTGTTCGCTGATTTAGGAATGCTATCTTTCTGCCAAAGCCCATCGACCCCAAAACCCGATCGCCCCACCGGATCTCGTGACTCGTGACGACGCCGAACCCTATAATTGAGGGGAAAATCGTTCTACGACCTTTCGGGATTTGGCTGTGACAGAAGCAAAGAGTTACAAAGAAACCGTCAACCTGCCCCAAACAAGCTTTAACATGCGCGCCAATGCGATTAAGCGCGAACCGGAACTCCAGCAGTTTTGGGCAGAACACCGCATTTACGAAACCCTGTCGCAGAACAACCCCGGGGAGATTTTCATCCTCCACGACGGGCCGCCCTACGCCAACGGCGCCCTGCACATGGGTCACGCCCTCAATAAAATTCTCAAAGATATCATCAATAAATATCAACTCTTGCAAGGGCGTAAAGTTCGCTACGTCCCCGGTTGGGACTGCCACGGGTTGCCGATCGAACTCAAAGTCTTGCAAGCGATGAAAGACAAGGAGAGGCGATCGCTCACCCCCCTCAAACTGCGCCATAAAGCCCGCGATTTTGCTCTCAAAACCGTCGAAGAACAAAAAACAGGCTTTCGACGCTACGGGATCTGGGGCGATTGGGACAATCCTTACCTCACCCTCAATCCCGCCTACGAAGCGGCTCAAATCGGCGTTTTCGGTCAAATGGTCCTCAAAGGCTATATCTATCGCGGTCGCAAACCCGTCCACTGGAGCCCGAGTTCCCAAACCGCCCTCGCCGAAGCCGAACTCGAATACCCGGAAGGTCACACCTCCCGCAGTCTCTACGCCGCTTTCCCGGTCACGGAACTGGAGAAAAAGGCGGCGGACCTCAAACGCTTCCTTCCCAAGCTGTACGCGGCGATCTGGACGACGACGCCGTGGACGATTCCCGGGAACTTGGCGGTCAGTGTCAATCCCGATTTAGACTACGCGATCGTTGCGATGCCCGAAGATAGTGCGATCGCCCCCGGTTGCTTCCTGATCGTCGCCGCCGAATTGGTCGATCGCCTCTCCACCACGTTCGGCTGCAAATTGACGGTCAAAGCCCAAATTAAAGGCAAAAACCTCGAACACTGTAAATACAAACACCCCCTCTACGATCGCCACAGCCCGATCGTCGTCGGCGGCGACTACGTCACTACCGAATCCGGGACGGGCTTGGTCCATACCGCCCCCGGTCACGGTCTGGAAGACTACGGCGTCGGTCTGCGCTACGGTCTCGACATCTTCGCCCCGGTAGACGCCAACGGCAACTTTACCGAAGATGCAGGGGAATTCGCCGGGTTGAACGTCCTCGACCGAGGGAACGTCGCCGTGATCGAAGCCCTCCAAAAAACCGGATCCCTGCTCAAAGAAGAACCCTACGTTCACAAATATCCCTACGACTGGCGCACTAAAAAACCGACGATCTTTCGCGCTACGGAACAGTGGTTCGCGTCCGTCGAAGGCTTCCGCGACGAAGCCCTCAAAGCGATTTCCCAGGTGCAGTGGATTCCCGCCCAAGGCGAAAACCGGATTCGGGCGATGGTTTCCGAGCGATCGGATTGGTGCATCTCCCGCCAACGCAGTTGGGGCGTACCCATTCCCGTCTTTTACGAAGAAGACACCGGAGAACCCCTGCTGACCGAAGAAACGATCGCCCACGTCCAAGCCATTATTGCCGAAAAAGGTTCGGACGCTTGGTGGGAACTGCCCGTCGAAGACCTCTTACCCCCCTCCTACCGCGACAACGGTAAAACCTACCGCAAAGGAACCGACACCATGGATGTCTGGTTCGATTCCGGTTCCTCCTGGGCGGCGGTGGCGCAACAACGGGAAGAATTGCGCTATCCGGCGGATATCTATTTAGAAGGATCGGACCAACATCGCGGTTGGTTCCAGTCGAGTTTGCTCACCAGCGTCGCCAATAACGGCGTTGCGCCCTATCAAACCGTGCTCACTCACGGGTTCATCCTCGATGAAAATGGCCGCAAAATGAGCAAGTCTCTCGGTAATGTGGTCGATCCGGAAACGATTATTAATGGGGGCAAAAATCACAAGCAAGAACCGCCCTACGGGGCCGACGTGTTGCGCTTGTGGGTGTCGTCGGTGGACTATTCTAACGACGTTCCCCTCGGTCGAAATATCCTCAAGCAATTGGGGGATGTTTATCGCAAAATCCGCAATACGGCGCGCTTTTTAATCGGTAACCTCCACGATTTCGATCCCGCGAAAGATGCGATCGCTTACGACGACTTGCCGGAGTTGGACCGCTACATGCTGCACCGGATGACGGAGGTGTTTGCGGAAGTGACCGATGCGTTTGAGAAGTATCAGTTTTTCCGCTTTTTCCAAACGGTGCAGAATTTCTGCGTGGTGGATTTGTCCAATTTCTATTTAGATATTGCCAAGGATCGGCTGTATATCAGCGCCCCGGAAGCTGCCCGCCGTCGCAGTTGTCAGACGGTTCTCGCGATCGCCCTCGAAAATCTGGCCAAGGCGATCGCCCCGGTCCTATGCCACATGGCGGAGGATATTTGGCAAAATCTGCCCTATCCGACACCCTACCGTTCGGTGTTCGAGTCCGGTTGGGTGCAGTTGGACGATCGCTTCGCCAATCCGGAGTTGGGTAAAACTTGGCAGCAATGGCGCCACATTCGCGCCGAAGTGAACCAAGTTTTAGAAAAAGCGCGCAAGGATAAGGCGATCGGGTCGTCTTTGGAGGCGAAGGTGCTACTCTACGTCGCCGACGAGAAGGCGCGATCGCACCTCGCCTCCATGAACCCGAGTACCTTCGCCAGTCTGCCACAGCCCGAAACGACCGCAGTGGAGGCGAACGCCCCTGGGGAACCCGCCACCGCAACGAGTAGTTTACCTCCGGCGGACGGCGAGATCCCCCAATGGCGGCAGATCCTCGATCGCGCGATCGCCTTCCTCGAAGACTTCCCTCGCTATTTCACCCTGTTTTTCTCGGACTATCGCCGTCCCTTATGGTCCGTGGGGTTAATTTTCAGCGCGATCGTCTCGTTTATGGTCATTTCCGCCATTCTCGACGCGATCGACGATATCCCCTTATTACCTAGCTTCTTGGAACTCGTCGGTATCGGTTACAGCGCCTGGTTTACCAACCGCTACCTGCTCAAAGCCGCTACCCGCGAGGAACTGCTCGCCACTTTGCAGCAAACGGCGGCGGATGTCGTCGGAACCCCACAACCGGAACCTGTGGAAGTGCGCGCAGTGGCGACGGTGGAGACTCCCTCGACTCCGGCGCCCCCCGCGATCGCGGTTCGCAGCAACGGCGTAGACGAACTGCGCTACCTGTTCCTCACCTCCGGCGTCGAATTGGTGGACAGCCCCGCAGCACTCGACGGGTTATCGTATGCCGCCGAGTCCGAAGGGTTGGGCGTCGGCGTCGTCAATGCGGACGGTCAGAAATGCGATCGCTGTTGGAATTATTCCACCCATGTCGGCGAGTTTGCAGCCGATCCGACGATCTGCGAACGCTGCGTTTCTGCATTGGCGGGTGAGTTCTAACGGTTTCGTAGACTGAATGTAGAGGCGCGCGCGATCGCGCCTCTATATGTTTTCTACAGTTTTAAGGGGAGGGAAAGATGCTGAATGAACTCAGGGCGCAAAACTTTAAATCTTGGCCAGATACGGGATCGATTCAGTTAGCTCCCTTAACTGGATTATTTGGTACGAATAGTTCGGGAAAAACGGCAATTTTGCAATTGCTGTTGATGTTAAAACAAACTGTAGAAGCGCGCGATCGCCAGCAAATTTTAGCTCTGGGAGACGAACGATCGGATATCGCTCTAGGTCGCTTTAGGGATCTGCTCCACAAAGGCGAAGATCGACCAAATCTTAATTTATCTATCGGTTGGACATTAAGGAATAACTTAGAAATTTTAGATCCAGAAGGCGAACCGGATCGCCTTCTCTTTTCAATCCCTCAATTAAATTTTGAAGTCGATATCGAAGAAAAAGATCCTCTAAAAGTTGTTCGACAATTTGCTTATCAATTTAAGCAGGACGATCGCGCATGTCGTTTTGGAATGGAATTGAATTCTACTTCAGAGCCTCAAAATTCATTAAAATATAACTTAATTGCCGAAGGCTATGAAGTTAGACGATTTCGCGGTCGAGTTTGGCCACTTCCTGCCCCAATCAAAAACTATGGCTTTCCGGATAAAGTGAATAATTATTATCAAAATGCAAGCTTTTTATCCGATTTAGTTCTAGCTTTTGAAGAATGTTTTAAAAATATTTATTATTTGGGGCCGTTGCGAGAATATCCACGACGAAATTATGCGTGGTCCGGAGATCGCCCGGTAGATGTCGGTTCCCGTGGAGAATTCACAATTGCTGCTATTTTAGCCTCTCGTTGGCGAGATCGAGAGAGTTCCATCGAAAAGGACATTGCGCAAAAATTGCGCGAGATCGGACTCATCTACGATTTCAAAATTGAAGCCATTCAAAGCGATCGGGGGAGTTATCAAGTTTGGGTTCGAAGATCTCCCAATACCCCTGAAGTGTTAATTACTGATGTTGGCTTTGGCGTCTCCCAAATTTTACCTGTTTTAGTCCTGTGTTACTACGTCCCGGAAGGTTCCACAATTATTTTAGAACATCCAGAAATACATTTGCATCCCTTCGCTCAAGCGGGGTTAGCCGATGTTTTTATTGATGTTATCAATCGCCGTAAGGTACAAATTATTTTAGAAAGTCATAGCGAGCATTTATTACGTCGTTTGCAGCGTCGTATTGCGGAAGAGGTCTTTTCTCACGAACAGACCTGCTTATATTTTTGCCAACTCGACGATCGCGGCCAATCTCATTTACAATCGCTGCAATTAGATGAATTTGGGAATATTATGAATTGGCCACAAGACTTTTTCGGAGATGAAATGGGTGAATTGGCTGCTAAAACAGAGGCAGAAATGAGGCGGAGGATGGAGGCTAAAGTTTAGTAGAACCTGTTATCGTAGATACTAATATTGCACTGGTCGCCAATAAAAAACAGCCAAATGCTTCACCGCAATGTGTTATCAATTGCGTTCGAGAATTAATGGCGATTAGACAAGGAGTGAAAAAATTAGTTATCGATGACAACGGTTTGGTTTTTGATGAATACCGACGCAATCTTTCATTGTCCGGTCAACCCGGAGTCGGGGATTTATTTGTGAAATGGGTTCACGACTATCAATATAATTCTCAACGGTGCGATCGCGTCAAAATTACGCCAATTCCTGGGGATGATTTTGCAGAATTTCCCCAAGATCCGCAATTAGCCAACTTCGATCGCAGCGATCGTAAATGGGTGGCGATCGCCCGGGTTCATCCTCAAAATCCACCAATCTTAAATGCGGTTGATTCAGATTGGAAAAATTTTGAATTTGAACTGAATCAGCATGGTATTATCGTTGAATTTGTTTGTCCGGATTTTCAATTCAAATAAGCCAAGTTGGGGCGATCGCTCCGTACTCAATGATGCGAGCTTCTCTGATATAGAGGCGCGGCGCGATCGCGCCTCTACTGTCTTACACCTGTACACATTGGATCGTCGAAAACGCGATCGCCCCTCACGACGAGGGCGGTAATTCCCCATCCAAACGCTCTAGGGAAATCGTCGCCGCCGTCACCACTTGGGGATGATTGTCTTTTTGCAGGTACTTGAGCGCCGCGCGGCTTTTCTCGTGGGGCAAATTCCCCAGCGCTTCCGCCAAACGCTGGCGTACTAACCAATCCTCCGATTGGGCAAAATCGAGAATGCGATCGACGGAGGCGATCGATTTGATTTCTCCCAACGCCGCGATCGCCGCTTGCTGCAACACCACTTGATCCGTCTCTAACGCCCGAATCAAAGCATCGTGAGCGCGCGGATCTTTCAAATTCCCCAACGCCACCGCCGCACTGAAGCGCACCAACCAGTCCGTATCCTCGTAGAGCGATCGCACCAACGGTTCAAAGGCTCTGCCATCTTCTAAATAACCCAATGCCCCCGCAGCCCCCGCCCGAATGCTGTAGTCCGGTTCCGCTTCGAGCATCCTTACCAAAATTGGAAAGCACTCCTCCGTCGGCTTGAGTCCCAGGGCAAACACCGCCATCGATCGCACCTGCAAATTCTCGTCATCCAAGACTTTCTTAATCAGTGGCACCGCCTCGGTCGCAGATACGTATCTGAGCGAAACCAGCGCCAACATGCGATCGCGCGCGTTTTCACTCTCCAACTGCTGGGAAATTTCCGCTAAGGTCATCTGAGTCATCGCTTAAGGTTTTTTACAAAAGTTTACATTTGTTTCCATTATAGAGTGCAAACGGGAGTAGGGAAGGGGGACGAGTCAGGAGTTGAGCCGACCCAAACCTCTAAGACTTCTGGAAATGCCCTAAATGCTCTTCTCCCTGACGACTAGAGACCGAATTCGGGGTGATTTCGAGGGCGATCTCTTGAAAGCGGGGATGGAAAAACTGGCGGATCTCTTGTTTCGTGACGCCAAAAGGAGGACCGCCGGGACGAGAATGAGTAAAAAATAGACCGATCAATTCGCCGCGAGGGCGCAGCAACCGATGGGTGACCTCGACATATTGCGATCGCTTCGTCGGTGGAATCGCACAAAAACAAGTATGCTCGACCACGTAATCGAAATGCTCCGCAAACTCAGGGGTCAAATCAAAAATATCGCGCTGTAAAAACGTCGCTTCAACGGCGTGTTTTTGGGCCAACTCCCGCGCTGCAGAAATTGCGGCGGGGGCGAAATCAAAACCGACCACCTCAAAGCCGTGTTTGGCAAATAACAGCGCTTCGTGACCGCGACCGCATCCCAACACCGCCACCCGACCCGGCGCGGGGGATTGAGGAGGTTTCAAAAACTCGACCAAAGGAGGTGCGGCGCGACCGAGATCCCAGCGATCGCTTCCTTCCCGATAACGTTGTTCCCAAAAGGTGGGTTGTTCGATTTCTTGCATCTTTGAACAGGGGTGAAGTTGAGTAAAATATCTAGATTTTCAATCATTGTAAAGTTTTTTGTTTTTCCCTTCTTCACCCGATCGCGCGATCGTTAGCATCCTCGTGCTTCCTCGGGCTTCTGCTTCGATGTTACCCTAACCGATCTCGCGGGAAAAATATGTCAGAATCGGTCCAACGTCTTCGGTTTGTCAATCATGCATCTCCCTTTCCTCAAAGGTACGGGTACCTTGAAAGCTCACCCCGTCGTGCGCATACTTCTCCCGAGAGGAGTTTGGCATTTTCTCTTGATAGCTATCGCAATTTCCGGGATTGTTTTCCGTTTTGCCGATCTCGATCGCGAAATCTTTTGGCATGACGAAGCTTATACGGCTTTACGAATTTCGGGATATACGGAAACTGAGTTAATTGAAAACCTCTTTATCAACGAACCCCTCGATCGCGACGACCTTTTAACTTATCAACAACTGACTCCTGAAAAAACTTTAAGCGATACCCTCAACTCCTTAGCTCGCGAAGACGCCCAACATCCTCCCTTGTATTACATATTAACCCGATGGTGGGCGCAACTGTTTGGAGATTCGATCGCCTCCCTTCGCACCGTTTCTGCCCTTTTAAGTTTAATTGCGCTTCCGGCAATGTATTGGCTTTGTTATGAGTTATTTAATTCCGAATTCGCCGGATTAATTGGAATGGCGCTAATTTCTGTTTCTCCCTTTCATATTCTCTACGCGAGAGAAGCCAGAGAGTACGGATTGTGGACGGCGACAATTTTACTGACAAGTGCGGCATTTTTAAAAGCAATTTCACGGAATAAAAACATTAAAAAATGGGTAATTTATAGCATCACTTTAGCGGCCAGTTTCTACAGTTTTCTCTTTTCTGCATTAGTAGCGATCGCCCACGGCAGCTACTTACTGGCGATCGACGGCTTCAAAATCACTCAAAAAAAGATGAGTTATTTCTTCGCCTCTTGGGGAGCCGTCTTATTATTTATCCCCTGGATCGTTATCGTATTAAATCAATTTTCTAAAGTGCGTGGGACGACGGCGTGGACCGCACAGCCGATGGCGCCGATCGGTTTGGCGATCGCTTGGGTTGCCAATAGTAGCCGGGTGTTCTTCGATCTGAATTTAGATTCTGATTCGCCATTGATTTACAGCATTCCCGCTTTAGTTTTGGCGATCGCCTTAATCGGATACTCCCTTTATTTTCTGATAAAACATACTCAGAAACAAGTCTGGCTGTTTGTAATTTTATTAATTGCCATTCCCGCTTTAACCCTGATCCTTCCCGATCTCATCCTCGGCGGTCGTCGATCTACGGTCAGCCGTTATTTAATTCCTTCTTATTTAGGGATGGAATTGGCAGTTACTGCCTTGCTATCGTTAAAATTAGCAACGGCTAACAGCATTTTCAAACAAAGACTGTGGCAAGGAATCGCCCTCACTGTTTTATTGGCGGGGATGATTTCCGGGGGGGCGATCGTCCATTCAGAAACCTGGTGGAACAAGAAAAATAGCCACAATCACCCGCAAGCTGCCCGATTAATTAATGCGGCAGAACATCCGTTATTAATGACCAGTGATTTTCGCTTCAATCGCGGCGAAATGCTATCTTTAGCGCACTTACTCGATCGCCACGTCACGATCCAATTAGTACTTGAGGGAGAAGTCCCCAACTTGGGGGATGACGGAGTTGGGAAAGACCGTCAATCATTTAGCGATATTTATTTATTCAATCCTTCTAAACGTTTGCGAGAGGGCTTGCGGGATCGCTATCCGGACACCGAGATCGAACCCGTGAAACCGGAAGCCTTGCGGTTAGAAAAATTAACCGGAATCGGTTCCGGGCGATCGTCTTAAGAGGATTGCTCCTCGGCGGGGTGGGGTAAAACTTTTAAGATTTTATCGTATTGAAACTGAGCGACACAATCGCGAAGCACGTGGGCTAGACGGTGATTTTCGGGTTCGATTTTGGCGATCGCCGCTTCGATCGCACGCGGATCGAGATCTAAAATGGCTTCTCGCAATTCATCGATGAGGAAGGGAGGCAAAGTTTCGATATTTGCCGCCGTTAAAACTTGAGGACTGGCCGGACTTTCGACCGAGTGAAACGGACGGTCTTCATAGAAATATTCCAACTTCAAATGTTTGGCCAACGTTTCAAAAATGACCGATTCGACGATCGGTTTGGGAACCCAATCGTCACACCCGGCGGCAAAAATAGCAGGTTTATCTTGTTCTAAAGCACTGGCAGTAACCGCGACGATCTTAGTTTGGCGACCTTTGGCGGTCGCTTTAATCTGGCGGGTAGCTTCGTAACCGTCCATGACGGGCATTCGCATATCCATCCAAATCAAATGAGGGTCGAAGCGTTGCCAGACGGCGATCGCCTCGCGACCGTTGACGGCTTCGGCGACCTCAAAACCGACCCGAGACAGCCAATTAACGAGAATCAGGCGGTTGTTGGCGCGATCGTCGGCGACTAAAATGCGGTAAGTCTCGCCGTCGCCTGCAACGCCGACAATGCGATCGCTCGGCGTGGTCGAGTGCACGGATAACTGGGTCGGAGAAACCGGGCGAATGCCGATCTGAAAATAAAACGTGCTGCCTTCGCCGAGTTGAGAACTGACCTCGATATGTCCTCCCATCAGTTCCACGTAACGCTGGCAAATGGCCAGACCCAACCCGGTTCCTTCTTGCATTTCCATCCCCGATTGGGTCTGCACGAACGGTTCGAATAACTGTTTGAGTTCGTTGGGGGCGATGCCGATGCCCGTATCGCAGACCGTGAAAGCCACGAACTGGCGGGGAGGAGACCCGATCGCCCCGTCAACGGCCCGCCAGCTCACCCCCACGGCGATCCTGCCGCGATCGGTAAATTTGACCGCATTACTGAGTAAATTAATTAAAACCTGGCGCAATTTGAGGCGATCGCTGCAAATATATTGAGGGACCTCCGGGGCGAGGACGAACTCGAATTGCAACCCTTTCTCGTTGACTTTCAGTTGAAAAGTCTGGTGGATATCGGCGAGTAATTGATAGAGGTCGAATTCATTTTCATTGAGATGGGTGCGTCCGGCTTCAATTTTGGAGAAATCCAAAATATCGTTAATTAAGGCGAGTAAATGTTCGCCACTGCGGGCGATCGTGTTGAGATAGGTTTGTTGGGCTTCGGTGAGGTTGTCGTGATGTTCGAGCAGTTGAGTAAAGCCGAGAATCGCATTGAGCGGCGATCGCAACTCGTGGCTCATATTCGCTAAAAACAGACTTTTCGCCCGGTTGGCGGCTTCCGCCTCTTCTTTCGCTTCCGATAGCGCCATTTGTACTTGTTTGAGTTCGGTAATGTCGGTATAAGTTCCGACGACGCGCACGACTTTAAACCCGTCGTCGCGAATCGCCTGACCGCGCACCAAAAACCAGCGAAACGAGCCATCTTTGTGACTGAGACGGTGTTCGAGAATGTATTCGCCGACCTTACCGGACAAGTGAGCCCGGGCCGCTTCGAGGACTTGGGGGCGATCGTCGGGATGGATGTAGCTCATCCACGCTTGGAGGTTGGCGGGCATTTCCTCGGGACGATACCCCAAAATATCTTTAATATTCGGATCGAGATAAAATTCGGTTTCGAGTAAATTCCACTCCCAGACGCCGACTTTGGCGGCGCGGGTGGCGAGTTCGTAACGCCGTTCGCTGCGTCGCAAGGCTTCTTCGGTCAATTTGCGATCGCTGATATCGATCGCCACTCCATCCCAGAGTAAATCGCCGTTGGCTTGGCGTTCCGGTCGCGAAATCGACTGAATCCACTTTGTTTTCCCCGAGGCCGTGTGGATTTTGTACTCGCAGTAAAAGGGTTCTAAGGTGCGTGAGGAGTGGGCGATCGCCCGTTTGACCTCGACGAGATCTTGGCGGTCGATCTGGGCGAAAATCGCCGAAGCGTCCTCGCGAATGAGTTCGGGATCGATCTCGAAGATTTCGCGACAGGCGTGACTCGCATAAGGGACGCAGTAGGTTCCGTTGGAACCGAGACGAAATTGATAGATCGTTCCGGGAATGTTGGCGACGAGCTTTTGAAAGCGCGCCTCACTCTGGCGCAGTTGTTCTTCGGCCCGTTTGCGATCGCCGATGTCGGTACTGACCCCGAGAAATCCGGCGGGTTCGTCATCCGCGTTGCGAATCAGGGTATTGATGAGGTAAGCCGCGAAGGTACTGCCGTCGAGGCGTTGCACGGTGATTTCCCCTTCCCAATAGCCTTGTTGTTGCACCCGGGCGAAAATCTCGCAGGCGCGACCGTACTCGCAGGGAGGAACGATCGCCTCGAAGATCCGTTGACCGAGAATACGGTCGTCCGTAAAGCGGTACAAGTCGCGCGCGAAGGTATTGTAATAGGCGATCCGACCGTCTAGATCGGTGGCGATGACCGCATTGCGGACTTGAGAGAGTAAGGAGGCTTGAAAGGCGATTTGCGCTTGAGCTTGCTTGCGTTCGGTGATATCTTGAGCGACGACCATCCCGGCGATCGCCTCTCCGGCGTCGTTTTTGACGCTGACGCTTTGCAAGAGTAAGGCGCGATCGTGGTAAGCGATTTCGTGAGGGGTTTCGATTCCGGCGAGGGATTCTCGATAAATCGGTTCGATCAGCTCGATTTCGTCTGGGGTGAGCGCTTCCCACAGGGTTTTCCCTTCCAAATCTTCTGGGGTGTAACCGGACCACTCCTGCAAAGCTTGACCGCCGACGACGAGATAGCGCAAATCGCGATCGAAGAGAAAAATTGCGCCGTTGGGAAAGTGTTCGGCGACGGTTCGGTAAAGGCGATCGCTGCGTTCGAGGGCTGCTTGGCTTTGCTGGCGGTCGATCGCCGCCCCCAGGATATGGGCGATCGCCTGGAGAAAGTGAACGTCATCCTCGCTGAACTCCCGATATTGCCGGGTGTGAATTCCGAAAACGCCGTAGGGGCGATCGTGTAAGCCGATGGTCACGCTGACCCCACTGACCACTTGGTGTTGGTGCAGTAATTCCGGCCCGTTGAAGCGCGTTTCCGTCGATAAGTCGCGCACGATCGCGGGTTCGTCAGAATACAGAGTATAGCCCGCTTGCGATTCCCGTTCGGTTCCCACCGTCGCCGTTCCCACCAAACCCGGTTTCCAGCCGATCCCGACTTTGAGCAGCAATTCCCGGCGGTCGGGCAGCAATTCTAAGATTTTGGTATATTCGACGGCCAAAATTTCGGCCACGACATTCACGGCGCACTGCATCAAGGTTTCGAGATCGTCGGTGGCTAAAGCTTCTTGACCCAACTCGGCGATCGCCGCTTGTTGGCGTTCCCGGATTTTGAGTTGGTTTTCCGCCTGTTTGCGATCGGTGATTTCTCGTTGGGCACCGCAATGTCCCACGATCCGTCCCGCTTCGTCATAGAGACAGGTGTAGCTTCCTTCCACCCACATCGGGGTTCCGTCTAATTTTTGTTCCCGATATTCGAGTTCTAAAATGCCGCGATCGAATAACTCCCGCCACAGTTGTTTGGCATCGTCGAGATCGTGGGAGAAAAACTCTGCCGGAGTCATGCCGAGTAATTGTTCTCGGGTACCGCCATATTGCTTGACAAAGGCGTCATTGACTTCACTGAGGCGTTCGTGGCTGAAGGTGTAGTCGAGTAAGGCGTCTTTGTCGGCCCCATCGTTCCAGGCGACGCCAAAATCGAAGCTGAACAAGAAAAAACCGTCAATGGCTTGATTGAAAAATAAATCGAAGCGTTTTTTACTTTCTTGTAAGGCGATCGCTTCCGTGGAGACGATCGCGCCGACTTCCCCGAGGCGATCGGTGGCGGCTTGGTCGTCTTCTTCTCTGGCAATTTCGGGATATTTTTGTTGCAGTTGCACGACTTTGGCGCGCGCTTGCCATTGTTGGTAACATTGCAGCGATCGCCCCCGATAATCTCGGGCGATCGCCTTCATCGACTCGGCGCTATAAAAGTCGGCGGCGCGTTCGTAGCAGACGGCGCGTTCGTGAATTAACTCCCGATCGCGTGCAGTTTCGATGGCGCGATCGTAACTTTGTGCCGCTTGCCACTGCTGTTGTAAAACCCGCGCTTTTTCCGCTTCGACTAAGGCGAAATTACCCGCAAATTGACGATCCCACGGGGGAATTTGATGACGGTTTTCGAGGAAAGTATCGGTCTGCTGCACGACGGCCCGACGCTGTTGTTTCGACAAGTTCGGATAACTCGCCAATCCCGCTAAAATCCGATAAAAACTAAACCAAGATAACAACGCCGGATCCTGAAGGCGATCGAGTTCGATCGCCGCCCGTTCCCCCTTGACAAACGCCGTTTGAAAATCCCCAAACCAATAGGCGATCGTCAAACGCGTAAACCAAAACATCAACAGGGTCTCGTCCCCCCGCGATCGTGCGATCTCGACCCGTTCGGCTTCGAGGTCCGCATCGAGTGATCTCCCCGTTTCACCCCCTCGCGTTAAATCGGCGATCGCCCAGGCGACGGGGCGATCGCACGGATCGCAGGGGCACGACAGTTGCACTTCGAGTAAATTTTGTCCGGTTAATAAAGCGAGCATGTTCAAAAAGATGGCTATCGCGGGCGATCGCTTCGTCGTCGATCCCCTCCCCATGGCGGCGATCGTTCTCATCGCCAACCCGGTTATGAGTTTTCACAGCCACTCGACCCCCGCAGGTGAATGTCGAATCAGTCGGTCAACTAACGATCCTCTTTCAATCCTATTTAACTTTTGAAGGGTTCGGGGAGCGATAAGTCCCGCGCTGTATGCGAAGCATCAGCGTCGGGATACATGGACTCCCCTCGAAAAGTCTCATCCCCATGCCTCCGGCACGCTACGCGAACCATGGGGATGAGACCAGCATTTCCGAGCAGCTATAGCCTGTGGTAAACTCCGGCCATGCTGACCATGAACTACACCTACCGAATCTATCCAGATGCCTTGCAGCAGACTGAACTGCGGTCGTGGCTTGAGACGTGCCGAGGCGTATATAACTACGCGTTGCGCGAACTCAAGGACTGGATTGCTTCGCGTAAGTGTCCGGTAGACCGATGCTCGCTGGAAAAGGAATACATTATTCCCGCCAATGAGCCATTCCCGTCTTACCATCGTCAGCAGAACAACCTGCCCAAAGCGAAGAAGCAATTCCCGCATCTGGGTAAGGTACATTCTCAGGTGTTGCAGACCACAATTCGCAGACTGCACGATACCTGGGAAGCCTTTGTGAAACGGGGACATGGATTTCCGCGTTTCAAAAAGTTCGGTCAATTCAAATCCTTTGTGTTTCCCCAATTCAAGAATAATCCCATCAATGGCTTCACAATCAAATTGCCAAAGTTAGGGGAAATACCCATGAACCTGCATCCCCCCTTCGCCCCCCTTTCAAAGGGGGGTTGGGGGGATACAGGTAAGGGTATTGTCCAGGGTGCGAGGAACACAATGGTATGTTGTCGTCACGATTGAATCGGATATATCGGTTCCCGATGTCCCGGTTCACGGTCGGGCGATCGGGATTGACCTGGGATTGGAGCGATTCTTGACCGCTTCCGATCGCTCTTTCCAAGAACGCCCTAAGTTTTTCAAGTCGATGCAACGCAAGCTGAAATTGCTGCAATGCAGAGCCGCACGAAAACAAAAGGGTTCTCAAAACTGGGAGAAGGCGCAAATCGAAGTGGCTAGAATGCACCATCGCATTGCCAATCGTCGTAAAGATTTCCATCTGAAGACGGCTCATCAGCTTTGCGACCGGGCGCAAACCATCTTTGTAGAAGACCTCAACGTCAAAGGCTTGACCCGAGGGATGTTGCGAAAAGATTGTGTTGATGCCGCCTTCGGACAATTCCTGTCTCTGACGGAATGGGTTTGCTGGAAGCGTGGGGTCTACTTTGCTAAAGTCAATCCCAACGGCACCAGTCAAACCTGCCCCAACTGTTTTGCTACGGTGAGCAAAGGGTTGGAAGTCAGAGAGCATCATTGTCCTGAGTGTGGGTATCGAACGCATCGTGACCATGCTGCAGCAGAGATGGTTTTGCATCGTGGACTCGAACAAGTCAGTAGCCAGGGACTCTGGGGAACGGAAACCGCCTGTCAAGTCGGTCTGTCGGGGGTCTATGACCTAGATAAGTGGCGTGGGGCCCGAATACCCAATCGTGAGGTTGGGAAGCCCGCGCTGTAATCTTTGATTCAGCGTCGGGAAGATGTCACGACCCGAAGCTAGGTGGGCCTGAACATCCCTTGACGCGGGGAATAGTTAAAAGATTTCACTTTTACGGATATAAATCAATGAAAATTGCGATCGCAGGGGCGACCGGATTTGTAGGGAGTCGTTTAGTCGAACGGGCCCAAGAGGAGGGTCACGAGATCCTCGTGTTCACGCGCAATCCCACGAAAGCCCAGCGCGTTTTTCCTCCATCGGCATTTCCTCACGTGGAAATTGTCGGCTATACCCCCCAAGAGTCCGGGGAGTGGCAAAATGAACTGTCCGGTTGTGACGCGGTGGTTAATTTAGCCGGGACTCCCCTCGCAGACGAACGCTGGACCGCCGAACGCAAGCGGTCGATTCTCGACAGTCGCAAACTCGGAACCCGCAAACTGGTCGAGGCGATCGCCCAAGCGGATCCAAAACCCTCGGTTTTAGTGAATTCTTCGGCGGTCGGCTACTACGGAACCAGCGAAACGGCGACCTTTGACGAAACCAGTCCTCCGGGAGACGATTTTTTGGCGAACGTCTGTCGGGAATGGGAACACGAAGCCCGCCAAGTTAAGGAGAGTGACACCCGTTTGGTAATCGTTCGGACCGGAATTGTCCTCGGAATGGGTGGGGCGATCGCCAAAATGCTCACCCCGTTCCGCTTGTTTGCAGGCGGTCCGATTGGAAGCGGACACCAGTGGTTTTCCTGGATTCATCGCGACGATCTGGTCAATTTGATCCTGGCGGCGTTGCAACGTCCGGAAATTGAAGGGGTTCTCGACGGAACTGCCCCCAATCCCGTTCGCATGAAGGAACTGTGCGACACCCTCGGACAGGTGATGCACCGTCCGTCTTGGTTACCCGTCCCCGATTTTGCCCTCCATGTCTTGTTAGGGGATGCGGCCCAAGTCGTTCTCGAAGGTCAGCAAGTTTTACCGAAACGTCCTTTAGAGTACGGTTTTGAATATCGATATCCAACCCTGAAAGCTGCTCTCGAAGAGGTTTTATCGTCGAGTTAGGTTCCTCTTTCGAGGGGGTCTACGGTAGGACTGAGTGGGGTTGGCGATCGCGATCGCTCCCTCCACTCAGTCCCCACTTTTTTAAAGTGTCGAAAATAATTGTCGAAAATTTTAGTAAAAATACTCATTTTTTCGACGATATCGAGTACAATTACTTAACAAGTAACGGCTCTCCCTTCACTTCTTTGTAGCTGTCTTTACCATTACTCACGGTTTCGGCGATCGTTATCCTCAGAAAGATCGCTTTTATTTACCTACCTTAATATTTTTTTAGAAAACTTTATTAGACATTTCTTATTTCAATGATAAGATCTGATGAACTTGACGACGAGCAATTTTAATTCACTGCTCTTGCGGATTGTTGATTAAATAAGGAGTTGAGCAAAAATGACTATTGATAACGTTTCCATCAAGCCGGAAACCCGCAACCACAAGGGATTTTTCGTGCAAGAAGCTCCCTACAAACTGATGGGCATCGACGCATCGGGGTGGGCATTAATCTGCTTTGATAACTCCTGTCATTACGTCGATCCTGACAATCTCGAAAATTCTGCCGATCCCAATGAAGCGATAGATTAATTTGAAACGAACCTTTTTAATACTCTTCCTTGATAGGGCTGTACTGTTTCCCAGTACAGCCACATTTTTTTTAAGAGATCGTCCCAATTCTTCGAGTATTTTGATTAAATTTAATCGATCTTAAAGATCGGATCGAGCAACGCTAACCTCGATCGCCACAAGAGACGAGGGGCGTTGTTTTGGCAAGAGGTGAGATTGGGGCGATCGATACAGTTTTGAGGGAGAAAATTATCGTAAATCCGGCTGAGGGGCGATCGCCCCTTGAAAACTGCATAAAGCTGGACTAGGCTGGAAGCAATCGCGCGATCGTATTGATTCTTGGCAGATAACCAGACCTTCTTCTCAAAAATTGTTCCACTCAGTAGGGAGTCGTTCTGAAGGATGTAACCGCAGCAAAATCGCGCGTGAGAATCGTCGCGAGAGGTTAGCTGGTTTTTGCGGAGCGCGTCAGTCTGCGATCGTCTCAGGTCAAGCAGGCTAATGGGGTTCATCTATTCAATCGTTGGTTCGTTAGTGTTGGGAAATGAACAAAATCATGTATAACGGTTATCGAGGTGCGATCGCCAGCCTCAGCGCGATCGCCAGCTTTGTGGCGACTCCTGTCATGGCGTTTTCGATTACCCCAGGAACCTCTAACCTCTTAGACACTCTCCTCGGGGATACCACGGGTCTCAGTGACTTTTCCCTGACTACCATTGGATCGAGTCAAGCCTTCGGTCAGTTTACAGACGATCCCTTCGGGTTGGGAAGCGGGATCGTTCTGAGTACGGGAAAAGTAGCAGAAATTCCCGGCGAGAATACCCTTTCTGTATACGATTTTGACTTGAACCACGATTTCGCTCCGACCGCCCTCCCTGGATATTCTAGCGGCGAACTGGGAGATAATATTCAACTCGATCTGAGTTTTTTCGCCGATAGTAGCGTCGAAAAACTATTTTTTAACTACGTCTTCGGTTCCGAAGAATTTCGCGAGTACGGTGGCAGTCCATTTAACGATTCCTTTGAACTGCTATTAAATGGGATTAATCTTGCCAAACTCAGCGACGGTCAAAATGTCACGATTAACAACCTCGTTCCCAGTTATGACAATCCCAGTTTAGACCATCCCGACTACATTAATAATCCGGTCGGTTCTGGGGTGAACACTAAACTGGATGGCTACACTCGAACATTAGGATTTGAAGGCTTGCTCGCTCAAAATAACCGCAATACCTTAAGTATTCGGATTAAAGATGTTGGCGATGGTTGGTTAGATTCTGCCGTATTTATCCAAGCTGGATCGGTGGGAACGGTACCCGTTACCGCTCCTGGCGTCTCCGTACCCGAACCGAGTCTATTACTCGGCTTGTTAGCGATGGGAAGTTTCGGATTATTTGGGGGATTGAAGAAAAAACAAGGTCTATAACTTTTGTTTGTAGAGTTGTTCTCTCAATGCCGTTTTTAAATTAACGCTCTATCTCAATATTAGGCGATCGCCATTCATCGATAAAAGAACGGGCGATCGCCTTTTTCGTTGCTCTTGCGATGGGCTAGATTTTCATCCTTGCAAGGTCCTAGCAACACCCGCCTTCCGGTTCGCAGCACCCACTTCCCTCACTCGTTTTCGTCAAGTGATAGTCGCTACCTTTCGTTTCTCGCGGATGGCGCACACTCGTGCGATCGCCGTCAAAAGCTCGTGCAGTTTCTAAAGGAATTTCCCGATAGGGTTCGACCGGAATAAACTCGCCGGAATAGGGGCCATTTTCTGCAGTTAACAGTTTAAAGGTTTTGTCACAGACCGCCGTTCGTTCCCCGCGTCGATACCGATGTCCGTCATCATCGACAACCTCCTGCCACGGTCCTCGGTAAATTACCGCTTGGTTGCGTTCCCAACACGGCCCGTCTTTCCCTTTAAAAGCTTGTACGGTCGCCGAACGGAACTCGATTCCGTCAATAACTTGCCAGGGTTCCTCCTGACGGGCGAGAATTTCGATGCCGTAAAATCCCGCTTTTTCAAACATTTCTAAAAAGGCATCTTCGCGGAAAGCACCCGCAATGCAGCCACTCCACAAGTCCGGATCGTTGAGAATTTTGGGGGTGGGATCTTCGTCGCAAACAATATCGGAAATCACCGCGCGACCGCCGCGTTTGAGAACCCGGTAAATTTCCGAAAAGAGCTGTTTTTTATCCCGCGATCGCACTAAATTTAAGACGCAGTTGGAGACGACTAAATCGACGCTATTATCGGCGATCGCGGGCTGTTCTCGCCGGAGGCGATCGCACTCGGCTTCAAACGCTCCCCAATCTTCTACCGAGGCGATCGAATGTTGGCTAAGCCAGCGATTGGCCGCATCGAGATCCAAGGCTAAATCTTGAATTTTACCCTTGACAAAACGGACGTTATCGTAGCCAATTTTCTCGGCAATTTCGCCGCGATACCGACGGGCGAGATCGAGCATTTTATCGTTAAAATCGACGCCGATAACGCGACCGGATGCCCCGACTTTTTGGGCGAGAATATAGCAAATTTTCCCGGATCCCGAACCGAGATCGACGACGGTTTCCCCGGGTTTGGCATAACGACTGGGATCGCCACAACCGTAATCTTTATCGAGGATTTCTTGGGGAAGAATTGCTAAATATTTCCCGTCGTAATCGGTGGGACAGCACAATGCGGCTTCGACGCGATCGGCTCCGGCTTGATAGCGTTCTAAAACGGCTTTTTCGACATTATAGGTGCTGTCTGGCTTGAGGGAATTGGGGGTTGAAATTTCGCTCATAGATCCGAAGAATTTGGCGTTTGCTCTCTTGTTATTTAATTTTATTTAACGATCGCCAGATGAATTTTTACTGAGAAAGGGAGGATGAAAACTCGCGGGCAAGATGCCCGCACTTCAGACGTCCGAGTTCGTTCAATTGGCGCCGGAATTGCGCATTTTCTGCCATGCTAACTGGAGTCCCAAGGCGACCAAACCGAGGGCGGCGATCGCGAAAACGCAGGTTCCCAGGGTACTAATCCCGAGGACGAGGGTGCGGACTGCCGCCGCAATATTGAGGGTGGCGACTTTAGTGGAGGTAATCGGTTTGTTGGCAAAGGTTTGGGCGATCGCCGAGGTCATCAGATAACAGAGAAAGCCGATCCCGCCGGAGACGATCGCCCCACTAAAACAGCGCCAAGGGGTAATCTCTTTACCGTCACTGGTTTTGAGGGGGGTGTTTTCAGTGGATTTATTCATAATGACTGTCTCGATGTTGATTTTCACTGCACGACGACCCGACTGTTAGGGGGCGATGTGAATACCGTGGCTGCTCAATGGCGCGACCCACAGTTCTAAATCCGGATCGGTAATCGTCCGACGCACCCCTGCGCGGACTTGTTCGGCGGTTTCTGGGGTGGAAGTGAGGGCGAATACACTCGGACCGGATCCGGACATCATCGTTCCTAAAATCTCGAATTTTGTAAAGGTTTCGCGCAGTTCGGCGACGTGAGGATAGGCGGGTAAAACGACTTTTTCTAAATCGTTATATAATTCGCGGGCGATCGCCTCGCCATCGCGATGAGAAATAGCGGCGACCATCGGTCCGGCGTGGACGCGCTGTTGGCGGCGGGCGAGATCTTGCGGTTGGGAAACGTAGGTATCGCCAAATTCTTGGCGGTAGGTTTTATACGCCCACGGGGTGGAGACGGCGAGAGTGCGGTATTTGCCGACGACGACCCACAGATCGTCTAAATCCGGCAAGGGTTCGAGGCGATCGCCCCGTCCGGTCGCCAAGGCCGTGCCACCGGAGATACAAAACGGCACGTCTGCCCCCAAGCGAGCGCCTAATTCTTGCAATTCGGGTTGAGTTAAGCCGATTTGCCACAATAAATTCAAGCCGACCAAAACGGCGGCGGCGTTGCTCGATCCCCCTGCAAGTCCGGCAGCGACGGGGATTTGCTTGTCGATTTCGATCTCGGCGGCGCCGTACTGAGCGAAGCTGTCGGGAAATTCATTTTTGAGCAATTCGGCGGCGCGATAGGCCAAGTTGGTGCGATCGCACGGAACTTGCGGGTGATTGCAGTGAATTTGAAAGTCTTCGATGCCGTTGGGGCGCACTTTGACGCGATCGCACAGGCCGATACTTTGCATGACCATCGCCAATTCGTGGTAGCCGTCGGGGCGATCGCCGATAATTTCCAAGTACAAGTTAATTTTTGCAGGGGCAAGCAGGGTATACGCGCGCATCTTTTCGTTTACGATTGCAAGTTAACCGGGGCGAGCTGCAAAGAATTGCTCAAAGCGACCCACTCGGCGACACCGAGATCTTCGGCGCGGCTTTGCGGGTTGATTTCTAATCGTTCCAACAATTGTGTCAGGCGATCGCGATCGACGAGCGCTTTGAGATTATTTCTTAACATCTTGCGCTTGCTACTAAACCCGACTTTCACCAGGGTTTCCAACTGTTTCGGGTTGTCGGCGGGGGTGACAATTTCCCGAGGCAACAGGCGCACCACTGCGGAATCGACTTTCGGCGGCGGATAAAACGCTTTGGCGCGCACGTCGCAGACAAACTCGCAATCGGCTAAATATTGGACGCGCACGGACAAGGCGCCGAAATGTTTCGATCCGGGATTGGCGCGCAAGCGTAGGGCAACTTCTTTCTGGACGAGCAAGACGATCGCCTTGTAGGGGTGGGAATGGGGAGCGGCGATCGTGCCGAGCAGTTTTTCTAAAATCGGTCCGGTGATGTTGTAGGGAATGTTGGCGACAACTTTATTGGGATTGTGGAACAGTTCGGGGGTGGTTGGCAAGATCTTTTCGAGATCTAATTCGAGAATATCGCCTTGTAGGAGTAAAAAGTTGTCGCGATCGCCCAATTTTTTCGTCAATTTGGCACATAAATCGCGGTCGATTTCGACGGCGATCGCCGATCGAGCGGCACTCAATAATTGTCGGGTTAAAATCCCCGTCCCCGGTCCGATTTCTAAGACGCGATCGTCTGGGGAGAGGTCGGCAGCTTTGACGATCGAAGCGAGGGCGCGATCGCTTCTGAGCCAATGTTGGGCGAATCGTTTTCGAGGTCGGGAAGAGGGCATGAGCGATCGGCAATCGGGATTTTTCAGGTGATCTTTTATTGTACGGGGGCGATCGCCCGATGACAATCTCGCGCTCGCGGTTTTAACGGGCGATCGTGGCCAATTTCGCCGCTTTTGGGCAAGGTTGGGAAAGGGTACGGGCGATCGTGTCGAGACAACGGCGATCGCTGACCATCCAGCGATGCAAACCCACGGAAATTTTAACTTCATCTCCCACGGGCAATTGCGAACTGTTGGCAGGGAGAATCATTAAATCGAAGGGGGTCCAGATCGAGGTAAAATTAACCCGACTCAAGGTTTCGATCGCGTCGCGATTGAGGTCTTGCAAAAAGGGGCTATTCGGACGCATTTGGATACTGCCTTCGAGGGCTAAAGCGTATCCGGTCCAGGTTCCGTTATGGGGCGAGGAAATCGTGATGAAGCGCTCGACGCGATCGACTCCCCCCAACCGTTGCAAGTAATACCGACTGACGAGACCGCCCATGCTAAAACCGAGAAGGTCGAACGGGCGATCGCCGGGGAAATGACGATCCGCATAGTCGCGCACTTGTTGGGCGAGTCGGTCGAGTCCGACGGAACTATCATTCGGTTCGAGATCGACGGTGTGAACCTCCCATCCGTATTGTCGTAAATAAGCCGACATCGGTTTAAAAATCGTTCCTTTATCCCAAATTCCGTGAACGAGGAGAACGGGGTTTTTCCGAATAGAGTTCTGCATGGGTTTTTGACTCCCGGCGTAGGTCATTTCAGTGGCTGTGAGTTTAGTGTACGTTGCCCCGCCCGGGAAGGGCGATCGGCCCGGGACAGTTTCTCAGGTGGGCCACCGCTCGATTGCAATTCTTAATTTTGTGTAGATCCGTAAACGATCTCCCCGCCAAAATTGCCAAAAATTCGCATTTTTGTAAATTTTTATAACAAATAATAGCGAGATGTTGTGGCGATCGCCCCCGTAACTTCATAATTGTTCATGACAGTCTTAATTTTTCGAGTCGTACTTGAGTCGTTCGCCCTCCGGTGACATCACTCAAGTCCGTTCAGCAGTAATTTAAGGAGCAATCACCATGTTCGGTTTTATTAAGAAATTGTTTGGTGGCATTTTCGGTTTCCTCGGTGGACTGTTTGGCTTAAACAAAAAATCCGACTACTACCTCGACTTAGGGGAGACCGACGGCAGCAGCGCGGCCCCCGCCAAAGCCGAACCTGCTAAAGCTGAAAAAGCTAAAGCCGAACCCGCTAAAGCTGAAACAGCTAAAGCCGAACCCGCTAAAGCTGAAACAGCTAAAGCCGAACCCGCCAAAGCTGAAAAAGCCAAGCCCGCACCTGCCCCCGCACCCAAGCCGCAACCCGCCAAAGCTCCTGCCGCACCGAAAAGCGAACCCCAACCCGTCGGCGGTTTTGCCACTGAATACCTGGTTCCCACGGCGAGCACCCCTCGCCGTCGTCCCGGTGCGAACATGAGTTCTTTCCTGGAAATGGCTAACCAAATGGGCAATCGCTAATCAAAACTTGCGATGATTGGCGACAGACTCACTCTGACGCTTAGTTTTACGCCCCGCGATGCGATCGGGGCTATTTTTTTGTCTAGAATTGCTATATTCCCTACGATTGCCAAATTATAAAATGAGAACCCGCCTATTTTTCGCCCGGATAAGGGTTGAGCTACAGGGGATCTCTAAAGAAAAGCTTAAGCTGTCGATCTTTTAAAATGTATAGTTACGACATGGGCAGGATGCCCGCACTACCAAAAACTATTGTATCTTGTAGGGGGTTGGTTACCAAACCCCTACAAGGTTGCTTGATACTTTCTGTATAAACAGCCTCATCAAGCCATTCTCAATTCTTTAAAGAATTGAGAATGGCTTGATCGATCGAGCGATGACAGTGTTGATGCTGAAATGACTAACCGGTTAATATCTTCTTTATAGATACCTTCTAAGTGGGTGCATCCGAATTCAGCGATCGCGCCAGGAGTCAGTTGAAGTCGCTGTTTGATTTTCTCAAACTCCTTTATTGAAGGAGACTCCACTGCATTCTCTCTCCTGACTCGACAACCCATCAAATATCACTCTCAAAATTAGGGAAACTATGTCAGAAGTCGCTTCTGTTTTCCTCGCACCAGCACCCACAGTGCCGTTTTTGCCCGGTATTGCTCTGAGCGGCGGATCCGGGATGGATATCCAAGACCTCGAAGGTCAACCCCCTGTAGCCGAAGTCCCTTCTCCTGCCGGAGACTCCCCGGATACCCCTTCCCCACCACCTCCACCTGTGCCAACCGCCACCGCAAGGCCCACCCCTCCCGAGGATCCGGATTTCCTTGGCCAGGAGGGGAAGGAAGCCCCCATCGGCACTCCGGGAGTGGACGGACTTTCAAATGACCCTATCGCCAACTTGCTCAGCCAATTCAATGCCTCTCGCGCCTTCTTCCAAGGTCAGCAAGCGGGCAGTTTGGAATTCGTGGTCGGCAGTACTGAAAATGACTTGATGTTGTTAGGTCCGCTAGCCAATGTGGTTGGCGGTGGTGCGGGCGACGATAATATTTTCGCCGGGCCAGGGGACGATCGTGTCAAAGCCAGTGCCGGAAACGATGTGATACATGGCAACCAAGGAGCGGATGTTCTCGATGGTGAAGAAGGGAACGATTTAATCCGTGCCGGTCAAGATAACGATACCGCGAAAGGCGGTGTCGGGAACGATATTGTCTATGGAGACAAAGGCAATGATAGTGTCAGTGGAGATGACGGCAACGACCGGGTATTCGGCAACCAAGGAGAGGATACCGTCGATGGCGGAGCCGGTGACGATACCGTCTACGGCGGTCAAGACAATGATTCGGTCAGTGGCGGCATCGGCAACGATGTGCTCTTTGGCGATAAAGGCAACGATCGCCTCACCGGCGCTCAAGGAGCCGATACCTTCCGCTTTGAGTATTTTGCCCCACCAGGGGAAGACGTTCCCACGGCTCATGCTGAAGATGGCAATCTCTTGGGTGTGGATACGATTACTGACTTTACTCCCAACGAAGATAAAATTCAGTTGGATAGCCGCATCTTCTCGAAATTGCAACCGGGCATGTTGGCTGAAGGGGATGTAACGGTGACGGGTCAATTTGACGCCAATGCCAAAGGTACTAGTGCCTCGAAGCTGGTTTACGACCAAACGAGCGGTCTGCTGTACTACAATCCCACGGATGCTGCTGGGGATGAAATGCCTTTGGTGCAACTCGATCCGAATCTCGATATAGACTCGAATGACTTTGAAATTTTCTAATCTGAGATGTTGGATTAGGAATATCCTAATGGATCAACCGATCGCGCTTTTTATACGTAGTGTAAAGCTGGTACCAAAATGGCATCTAAAGCCGATCGCTCATCCTTTCTCTTCTGCCGTTTCCCTCGACTTTCTACTGGGAAAAACTAGGTGCCAAACCACGAACAACGCGGGACGATTTTTTACCGACAGGGAGATTTAGTCGCCGCAGAACGCTGTTATCGACAGGCGATCGCCGAATCGGGTCATCGCCCGAGAGTCTATTACAATCTGGGCGTGGTGCTCGATGCTGCAGGCAAATGGCCCCAGGCAATGGCCGCATACCATCAGGCAATTGTCCTCAAACCGGACGATCTGAACGCCTATAGCAACCTGGGCTGCTTGTTGGTGAAATTGGGAAAAGTTTCCGCAGCGATCGCCCTCTTCCGACGCGCCCTCGCCCTGGCTCCCAATTGGGCAAGTTTATACAACAACCTCGGTCAAGCCTTCCAAGCCCAAGCAAAGCTGGGGTCAGCCCTAGCCGCCTATATTAAAGCGATCGAATTGCAGCCGGATCTGGCGATCGCCTATTATAATGCAGGCAAAATCTGGCAATCCGAAAATCAGCACGCCAAGGCACTTCCCTATTTTCAGCAAGTCCGGCAACTCAATCCAACCTCCATTCTCGCAGATGCCGAGTGCGGCTATTCGCTGATGGCACAAGGCAAGCTGGATGCAGCAATGCCGTACTTTCAGCAGGCGATCGCCCGCGAAGCGCATTTCATCCAAGCGTACTGCCATCTTGTGGAACACCGCTTAACACTTCCCGGGCGCGAACATCCCCAGGACGAACGCGATCGCGCTCAACTCGCTTGCACCCGATTTCTCCGCGCCTTGCAAAAACATCCCCATCACCCGGACGTTTATACCCAATTTTACCTGATTCACTACCATTGGGGAAATGTGCTGTTCCGATATGGCGATTACCAAAACGCGGAAATTTTCTATCACAAAGCGTTGCAAATTGACCCCCATTGCCGGGATATCGATCGCCGGGAGATTTATCGCCGCTTGGGTCAGTGCTTGAGCAAACAAAATCGACTCCATCCAAGGGCGATGGTGGAGAACCTAGCAACGCTCATTCCACCCACTCGTTCCTCTCTACTCACCGGGGCCATGAGTCAGATGTCACGAGACATCGCACCCACAAGGCGATCCCTGGAGTCAACGAATGCCGCCCAGGGTCACCTCCACCCCAAAGGCATTTATCGCCATACCCGCGAGTGGATCGAAACCACTCATTTTCAGGGCAGGGATTATTTCCCCGTTCGGTTCCCAGGTAGCAAACCCCCTCATGTGCAGCCAACTCCCACCCCCGATGGCGAGTGCGCTGGATTAAATTGTGTCCCTTGCTTGCAGCGCATCGCACGGGATTTTTCTCCAGTTCATTTGGGATGGGGCATCCAACGATTGGCAGGAGTTGCCCACCGTTTTAACGATAATTTTTCCGGTCATTTTATTGCCTCGATTCCTCACGGACGTGCTTGGGTTGTTCCACAACAAAATTCCTGGATGGTGTGCAATTGCGTAGCCATTATTACCCCGGATAATTATCTGCTTGCCGACGTTTCTCGCGAATATCCCGGTACGTTACCCGGATGCCAAAAACAAGATACCCGCCACCCTCGGGTATTTGAGTTAGATGCCTTTCCTCCAGTGCGAAAGATTGAGGGCACCGTTGCTTTGTTATCCGGACTTTCCGGAGCCGTTTATTTTCACTGGATGGTGGATATTCTTCCCCGTTGGGAAATTTTGCGCCAGGGGGGAATAGATGTGACTCAAATCGATTATTATGTCATTAATAGTCTAGAGCAGCCGTTTCAGCGAGAAACCTTGGCCGCCTTAGGGATTCCTGAATCGAAAATTATTCAGAGCGATCGCTTCCCCCATATTCAAGCAGATACCTTAATCGTTCCGTCTTTTGCCGGTCATCTCGGGTGGGCCGAACCTTGGGCAATTCAATTTCTCCGCCGCGAGTTTCTTCCGCTCATCTCCGCCTCAGATTATCCCGGTTCCGAGCGCATCTATATCAGTCGCGCTAACGCCCGATATCGCCGCGTATTAAACGAAGCGGAAGTCATTGACTTTCTCAAGACGCTGGGGTTTGAGATTATTCAACTTGAATCTTTATCATTTGCCCAACAAATTACTACCTTCGCGCGAGCTAAAATTATCGTAGCTCCACATGGCAGTGGATTAACGAATATCCTGTTTTGCCGCCCGGGTACCCAAATCGTCGAATGGGTTTCTCCACATTATGTTAGACCGTACTATTGGCAAATCGGCCAACAGCTCAAACTGCAACACTATTGCTTGACTGCCGAGGCATTGGCCTGCTGTCCTATTAGAGAGTTAATCTATCCCAACCCGCTAACGGAAGACATTTGGATAAATTTAAATCAGTTGGAAAAAATGATGTCCGTAGCGGGTATAATAAAATCGATATTTCCTGGAGTTTTTCCCCCGATTCAAGCCACCGTGAATCCCCCTATTTCTACCGATCTATTCCTCCAGCAAGCGGAAACCGATTTCCGCCTAGGAAACTTGGAACTCGCCAAAGCAGCTTGTTTAAAAGCGTTGCAGATCGATCCCAATTCTGCAGAGGCTTGTAAAATCATGGGCAACTTGCTACAAGAGCACGGACAGATAGAATCGGCACGAAAGTGGTATGTGAAAGCGCTGCAAATTGACCCCAAATTGGCAGCAGCTTATGCAAATTTGGGCAGTTTAGCAGCTCAAGAGCAGCAGTGGAAATTGGCAGTAACTTGCTATCAAAAAGCTATTCAAATCGATCCGAATTTTGCCGGGGCATATCGGAATTTAGCGAAGGTATGGACGCAGTTAAAGCGAGGAAAAGAAGCGGCGGAATGCGGGTATGCGGCCTTGTGTTTGTCACCGGATAAGTTTTCGGCTACTGCGTGCGTGAATTTGGGCAATACCCTGGTGCAAGAAGGGTTGGTCGATCGGGGGATAAATTGTTATCGTCGCGCGATAGAATTAAATCCAAAATTGGCAGGGGCATATTACGATTTGGCGTCAGCACTACAACGTCAAGGGCAAAGTAAGGAGGCTGCTACTTACTATCAAAAAGCCAGAGATTTGGGTCTGGAAAATATATCGATTAGGACAACAAAGACGGTAGTCAAACCAGATTATTTGCAAAAAGCGCGAGGTTGTGTCGATCGCCAAGAATGGCAAGAAGCTTGTGAGTTATGCAAACAAGTCCTAGCCTTAGAACCAAAAAACGTTGAAGCTTATAAATTGTTGGCCAATAGTTTTCGGGAATTAGGAAAGCTTCAGGAAGCGATGCAATCTTATCGCAAAGCCCTATCCCTGCAACCAGAAAATGCAGAACTTTGCCGCCAATTCGGAGATCTGTTAGCCCAACAGCAGGAATGGGAAGCAGTCGTTAGCGCTTATCGTCGGGCTGTAGAACTCGATCCGAAATTGCCGGGAATGGAGACCAGATTAGCTCATGCTTTTCGAGAACGCGCCCAGTTAGATTTAACCGCAGCCGCAAGTTTCTATAATCTAGCGATTCAATCGAACGCCTCGCAAATTCAGACCGATCGCCACTTCCTGGAAATTCACCCCGATCGCCCCGACATTTATTTGACATTAGGGGATACTTTGGTAAAACAAAAGCGCCCAGATGAGGCAATTTTAATTTATCAAACGGCGATGAACCGATTTCCCGAAAACCCGGAAATCTATTTACATTTAGGTAAAGCAATGGCTGCCAAAAACGATCGCGTCGGGGCAATGGCTGCTTACCGTCGGGCGATCGCGATCGACCCCAATCATTATTGGTCGCATCACCATCTCGGAGATATTTTAGCCGAACAGGGAAAATTACCAGAAGCGATCGCCAGCTATCATCGTGCGATTGAAACGAATCCTTCTCCTTCATTTTGGCATTATCATAATTTAGGGACAGTTCAAGGGTATTACGGAGAGTGGGAAGAAGCGATCGTCTCTTACTACAAAGCGATCGAGTTAAATCCCAATTATTCTTGGTCTCATAAAAATTTAGGCGATATTCTCGCCGCCCAAGGTAAAATTGATGAAGCTACTGTCTGTTATCGTCGGGCAATTAAACTTAAACCCAGAATTTTGTAACCTTCGGTAGTGCCTTCGTTAGCCTTCGATAGGGGGCGTTAGCGACAGCGTAACGCACCGATATGTAAGATTTATTTAAGTAGTAGGGTGGGCAATGCCCACCCTACATTTACTCCTATAAAAATTTCCGCGAACACACCCTACCCGATTATTACCCAAATCTCATTCTTCCCATGTCCGACTTACTCGATAATCGCCAAATTACCCATTATCAAAAAGCCCTGCTGATTAAGCCCGATAATCCTCAAGTACACTATAAATTAGGGAAAATCTGGGAAAAATTAGAACAGTGGGAAAAGGCGAGCGATTGTTATCTACAAGTGATTTCTCTTTACAGAGAATCTAGTCAAATCAAAGATATTTTTGCTAAAGCTTATATCCAATTAATCGAGATTAGGGAAAAATGTCCGATAGACCAAGCAATTCGGATATACCGTAAATTCGTTGATAAGTACCCAGATTTTTTAATTGCCCATGTTGGTTTGGGGGACTTATTAACTCAACAAGGAAACTTAGCAGCGGCTATATTTTGTTACAAAAATACAAGTTATCAGCAGCTTTTAGGTTCTCATCCTGAGTTTGTCAAAAATTATTGGCATCCTGACAATCCCCGTCAGCCTCATTTTTTAATTATTGGCATTGGCAAAGGCGGAACCAGTTCGCTTTATCGTTACCTAGGAAAGCATCCGCAAATTTTGCCAGCCATTAAAAAAGAAACATTCTTTTTCACCGAAAACATCTCTCAAGGGTTAGACTGGTATTTAGCACATTTCCCACCTATTCCTAAAGACGCTGATTTTTTGACAGGAGAAGCGACTCCTTGGTATCTAGTCAGTTTCGACGTTGAGAAACAAGTTGCTAAGTTATTTCCGAATATTAAAATAATCATCTTGTTGAGAAATCCCGTATTTCGGTCATTCTCTCAATATCAAATGCAACGGAGACTGGGAAAAGAGCATCGGTCATTTTCTGAGGTCATTTCTTCGGAGATGGCAGCGATAAACAAGTTATCATCTCTGGGAAATGCTGATGGCACCTACTGGCAGACAGAAAAAGGTTGTTTATTATTTAGCCTATACGTTTACTTTATTGAGAAATGGATGGCTGTATTTCCCAGGGAACAGTTTTTAATTTTAAAGAGTGAAGACTTTTATGCCAATCCAGCAGTGACCCTGACCCAAGTGTTTGAGTTTTTCGGAGTGCCGGATTATCCCCTACCAGAATATCCAAATTATAATCCGGGGTCGTACAATCCCATCAGTGATAATTTGCGGCAGAGGTTAGCCGATTTTTTCCGACCCCACAATCAGAAGTTAGAGCAATATTTGGGGATGAAATTTAATTGGAATTAAGTTAATGAATAGGCTTTCTCGTTCCCAGGGTCTCCCTGGGAATGCCAGTCAAGAGGCTCTGCCTCGCGTGAATATTCTCGTTTTTCTCGTTTTTCTCGTTTCTCGTTCCCAGGGTCTCCCTGGGAATGCCAGTCAAGAGGCTCTGCCTCGCGTGAATATAAATAACCCACTAAAAATCAATTTTTTTCTCGTTCCCAGGGTCTCCCTGGGAATGCCAGTCAAGAGGCTCTGCCTCGCGTGAATATAAATAACCCACTAAAAATCAATTTTATCCAAACTTAAAACCCCTGGCTCACCAATATAATTACGATAACTCGAATATCGCCAATGAGCTGGATGGTCTACATAGCCACGTCTCAAGGGATTATTGTGAATATACTCTAACTTTTGTCTAAACACTTCGTCACTGAAAATCGCTTGCGGATGAAATCCTTCTTGCCAAACTTGATACTCTTGTTCAGTTTTATATTGAAGTTTATAAATTTTTAGCTGTTTTAGTAGCTGATGAAAATTATTCTTTTGAAGCCAATTAATAATCGATCGCGCCGTAAAGGATTTAAAATTCCCCATCTCCTTAGATAAGTTAGCGGCTGAGACTAATAAATGGAGATGGTTTTCCATAATTACATAACCATATAAGTCTAATCGCCGATTATCTTGCATAAACTGGAGAGAATCTAAGATAATTTGAGCAATTTCAATTTGAGAAAATAGCGGGAGCCAATTAACCACTGTGCAGGTGACAAAGTGGGGTCGAGTTTCTAGTACATGGTAGCGGCTTCGTGCCATTGTGCGATCGATTGGGTTTTGGTATGTTGTACTAAGCTTTTATATTAGTATTTTTAGACAAACATTTAATTGATGAACACCGATGAACCACGAGGCAGAGCCTCGCTTGTTGGCATGCCCAGGGAGACCCTGGGAACGAGAATGCAACATTTAATCACGATGAACCACGAGGCAGAGCCTCGCTTGTTGGCATTCCCAGGGTCTCCCTGGGAACGAGATTAACGAGATTATTACCTCTGGTTCCTAGGCTGTGCCTGGGAACCCCGCGCTGGAGGCTCTGCCTCCGGGTCGAAGCAATGACGCCGATACTTACTGGAGGCAGTCGCCATGAAACCACGAGGCAGAGCCTCGCTTACTGGCATTCCCAGGGAGACCCTGGGAACGAGAATGCAACATTTAATCACGATGAACCACGAGGCAGAGCCTCGCTTGTTGGCATTCCCAGGGTCTCCCTGGGAACGAGATTAACGAGATTATTACCTCTGGTTCCTAGGCTGTGCCTGGGAACCCCGCGCTGGAGGCTCTGCCTCCGGGTCGAAGCAATGACGCCGATACTTACTGGAGGCAGTCGCCATGAAACCACGAGGCAGAGCCTCGCTTGTTGGCATTCCCAGGGAGACCCTGGGAACGAGATTTAACGAATATTTAGGGATGCAATTTGATTGGGATTAGCGGATTTGGTGCTTTTGCAATTCCGCTTCCCTGGCTTCCAGTTCGTCTTGGGTTTGCAATGCGGTTTGCATCCAAGCTTGGGATTGGGAGGCAAAAATTTTCGCTTGGGTTTGATTTTGCTGAAGTTGCCAAATTTGGTTTTTATTTTGCACTTCTGATTGGTAAAGTTGCTCGACACAAGTTAGCAAGAGATGGAGTTGGCGTTGAGTCCATCGGGATACGTCGATTTGCGAGATATATTGACGCAAGTAATATCGTTCTTTGGGCAAGCTTTCTGGGGGAATCATTAGGGCAGAATCGGGGTCAGAAAGATAGAGAGGATAAGGATAGTAAGCAATTTCTTGACCTGTGGCGATCGCCGCTGCTAATATCTGCCAATTTAACGCCAGTAAATCCCGAACTTCGCAATAGGGAAACTCCCGCAACCACTCCACTGTAAATAAGGCGCATAAATCTTGGGGTTGATTAAATTCCAGTAGCTTGAGTAACGAACCATCATGGCAGTTGATTACTTGCAAATGTTGCAAATGTTGCAAATCTGACGAATTTTGACCTAATTTCATGTCCCCACAAACCACTGCGATCGCATCTGATTCTCCCGCAGCGTTGACTAACTTTTCTACCATTGTGGGCAGGGCAATGCGATCGCTCGCTAATAGCAAGAAATATTCTCCGGTTGCCAGTTGGACTAACTGATTATAGGCGGCGCCCAAACTTTGATTGTTAGATGCGATAAACTGATAATTGGGATACTGGGTTTTGGCAAGGGCGATCGCCTCTGGAATCGGTTCGCTGGCTGGAAGTTGGTAGAGAACAATGATTTCCAAGTTTTCATAAGTTTGTCCGGTCAAACTTTCCAGACAATCCAAGGTTTTTTCACCATCGGCAAAGCAAGTGACTCCGACGGTGACGCGGGAATTTTTGGGCGGTTTGGGGGCGGATTTAATGAAAGCTTCACTCATAGATTCAAGTCGGCGATCGAGTAATGTTTGATTGGTTTTTTCTAAGTAGGGGCGATCGGAAATCGCCGGGGTTTCGGGACGCGCTGAAATAGCTGCAATAATAGAGTCAGAGAGAGATTCTGCGTCTGTTGGTTGAAACCAGCGTACCCCGTCGGTTCGGGAAATTAAATTTAAAGTTTCGCGGAATCCTCCGGTGTCTGAGACCACTAAACTTACGGGTGACTGTCCCATTTCTAACGCTGCATTGGGAAAGTTTTCTTGCCAACTGCACAGGCAAACAATTGGGTTGGGTAGCTGACTGACGAGTTCGATTGCTTGTTGACTGGATAAATCCGGTAAAATTTGATAAGCATAGTTTTCTTTTAATGCGCGATCGAGATATTCTTGACTATCCCAGCCTTTCAGTTGGGTCGATTCCAACTGGACAATTTTACCGAGAAAAATAATCTCCAGTGTCTCAGTTATATTGGGGTCGAGGGACTGGAGGGCTTCCATAAAAGTACAGAGTCCTTTTCTTTCCTCTAATCGACCGAAAAATACTAACGGAATTTTTTGGTTATTTTGTAGGGGCGATTCGCGAATCGCCCCTACATTACTTACAATCGGAATAAAATAAGGTAAATGAACTGCATGGGATGTTTTCCAGCCATAACTTTCTACCTTAGACTTGAGAAAGTGGGAGGGAAAATAAGTCACATCGGCATTCTCATAAGAATATTGCTCATAATGATACGCTTGCCAAAACCAATGGGGATGATCCACTGCATATCGATGATTGGTTTCTCGCAACCATTCAAACCCACCATGATCGGTGACTCCAACCAGGCAATTCTTGCTGAGTAACCCGGATTTTTTTGCCCGAATCGTGCGATCGCCAAATCCCCAAATTGCCGGAAATTCCACATAAATCACGGCTTCCGGGAAACTGGCCAAAATTGCCTGAGTAAAGAATAAACAGCAGAAACTTTCATAATCAAACCATTGGGCGATCGTCTGTTCCTGACTTTGGGCTAAAATAGCGCGGTGAATCGGCTGAAGATTTAACACCTTATCCACTTCGACCGTAGAAAAAATATGCTGAAGATTGGGCAATTGAGATTTTCCCCCAAACTCGGTGTCATTCTGGCAAAGTAACAGAATAATGTACCAACCATCGGCGGCTAAATGTTGGCTTAATGCCTGATAATAAGTGCCGATACCACCATTCTGATAAAATCCCTCAAATTCGCTAGTGGCTAAAATAGCTACTTTTTGGGCAGAAGCATTGAATGTTTCTTGCCATTGAGGTTGAAAATAGACTTGAGAATAGTCAGGGGACAGGATATGAGCGAGTAAATTTTTCATATTGTTAAGACTTTTTATTAAATAAACCAAATTTCAAATAACCTTGCGTCATCTTGCTTAGGGACACGGCATTGCCGTGTGCTCCTACGGTTGCCGTGTCCTCCTATATATGTTGTAGGGGTGATTCGCGAATCACCCCTACATGGTTCTCCGGGATATTTCTTCTGCCGCAAGAGGAATTTCGCCAACATTGCCAAACATTTCTCTAGCCTGAATCAATTCTTGTTTAGCTTGGTCTAAATCTCCTAAATAAATAAAAGCCATCACTTTAGCCGCAGCAATATTCGGACGTAATTTTTCGTGACAAATTTGCAACGAGTAGGCAAACGCCTGATGCACATCTTCCGTAGAAAATATACTAAACGGCGGATCCAAATCTAAACTTAAAGTCTCCTTGGGTAAAGGATTGACATATTGAAACACTGCGGCTTGGTAGAGATTGCAATGGTGTTTAAAATATGGCCGCAATTTGTAAATCAATAGATGTATCCAAGCCGTGGCATAATCAGCAAAATCATTATAATGAACGAGTGATACGCCGGGAATTAAATCAAAGTAAAAATTTTTAATGATGCTTTTGGTCAGTTCCCAGCTTTTCATGGCATCCACAAATAAATATTCGATCGCCCCACCGTTCCAACCAATCTCCATCACATTTCCCGGATAAACTGCGATCGAGGGACTCCAGGGACTAATTCTGCGAGTAAATTCATCTAAAAAGCTATCTCCTGGTTTATATTTGCCTTCCAGGGAAGTCCCTTTCACCGTTTGTTCCATATATGGATGCCAAGTAAATAAATCGTAAGCATGAATCCGTTTATATTTCAGGGCAACCCGGCGATTTTTTTCTAATCCCTTAGCCAGAGAAATAGTTGCCGACCCTAACCAACATCCTAAATCAATGATTTCCCCTTGACCGGAGTAAATATTTTGACCATAATCTTGCAGGAAAATCTGCTCTTGATCTGAGGTCATCCCCAATAATCGAGAATATGATTCTGGGCTAGATAGCTGCTGTTTACTGACCGATACTTGAGTAAAAGCTTGTTTTATATACTCTAGCCGATGGTTCAGCAAAGATTGATTCACTTGTGCTAAAAACTCTCGTTGGGGAACAGCGGGAATTTCAGGATAAGCCTCGATCGCATTGGCAATTTCTGCTGCTAGAGATTGGGAGTTTCCTGGTTCAAACCATCGCACCTTATCCGATTCAATTCCCCCCTTATTTATCCCCCTCCCGTCCCCCTTTGAAAGGGGGAGGCCAGCAGAATAAAGAGGGGATCGTCCAATTAATTTTAAGGTTTCTCGAAAGCCTCCGGTATCTGAGACCACCAAACTCACGGGTAACTGTCCCATTTCCAAAGCACTATTGGGAAAGTTTTCTTGAGGACTGGTCAGACAGACAATTGCCGGGGCTAATTCTTGCACGAGGGCGATCGCTTCCTGGCTAAATAAGTCCGAGATGATGGTATAATTGATATCATTAAATTTATTATTAAGTTGTTGTTCGATATATTGTTGACTGTCTTGTTGCTCAGTTTCCGGGGCATGAAGGGTGACAGTTTTCCCTAAAAATAACAGATAAAGTTGCTGGCTAATGTCCTCATCGGCAAAATGCTTAGTAATATGCTCGATCGCCTCCAAAAACGTCAGCAGTCCTTTCCGTTCTTCCAAGCGACCAAAAAAGACGATCGGGATTTGTTGCCGTTTAATATTCAGACCAACCCGGTCTAACATTGGTCGTTTTTTATCCAAAGGTGGCACCAGCGTAAAACAGTAGGGCAAATGAATCGCATGGGTCATGTTCCAGCCATAACTTTTCACCTTTTCCGCCATAAACCAAGACAGGAAAAAGGCTAAATCGGCATTTTCAAAAGAATATTGCTCGTAACCATACACCTTTTGATACCAATCCCAGGCTGGATATAAACTATATTTTTCATTGGCCTCATTCAACCACTCTTGACTGCTGTGCATCGTCACCGCTGTCACGCAATTTTTTCCCAACAACCCCGCACGTTTAGCTTGAATTGTCCGATATCCCAGCCCGCACAAATCGGGAAATTCCACATAAATAGGAGACTGGCTAAAATGATGGGCGATCGCCTGGACAAAAAACAGAATTCGATAACTTTCTGACTCCACCCACTCCCATTGTTGAAACCCCGATAAAATCCCTTGGTGAATTGGCTGTAATTGCAAAAATTTTTCCGCTTCATGGGTAGCAAAAATATGGCGAACCGGGGCAACCGTAGATTCTCCCTGAAACTCTTTTTCTGTTTTACAGAGAATTAAAATCACATATCGGCCTTGACTGGCTAATTTTTCGCTCAAAGTTTTATAATAAGTACCGATGCCGCCATTTTTGAAAATGCCCTCATATTCGGAAGTCACCAAAATCGCCACATTTTCCGGGGCTGGCGATAATTTGGCATCGCAGGTTGCTTGAAAGCGAACCGTAAACTCTTTCTCCCAATCCTTCGCCAAGATGTTTGTTTTCGCGAGCAATCTTTGCTGATTCATTTTTTATTCTATTAGCGTAGTTAGTAGTAGGGTGGGCATTGCCCAACATCCACTATATATAATAGTATCCGGTAGGGTGTGTTAGGCGCTCCATTAATTATTAATCTAATCAGAGATTTATAATAGTGCCGTAACGCACCATCTTACTATGAATCTATTTTGTCATATGGTGGTAGGCAGAAGTGTTGAACGGTACTAATGAATTAGCATAAAATAGATACAAGAATCCTATGAAAAGCTGATTTCAGTGATGGAAAACTAGCTCTCTAAACCAGTGGACATAACTAATCTTTTCACACATAAAAGCCTGTAAATATCGCAACTTATCTAATAATGATGAACCCCATTCTTGGTTAATTTTTACTAATTTTAAAATTAGATATCCGATTAAACAGCAATAAATCTGGATTTCCATTCCATTCACATTTTTCGTGATAAATTTATCCAACTTTAAGTGCATTTTCAAGAACTTCCACAGCAATTCAATTTGCCAGCGTAGTCGATAAAATTCACCAATTTCTTCGTTACTTATTCCTCCTTCTCCTGTCTCTGGCAAATTCGTCACTAAGCGAAATTCAGTTTTTTCTTCCCGGTCGCAAAACATTACTACTCTTCCTTGTACTTGTGCTGTTCCTGTCCCCATTAAATATTCCCCATTCTCTAACATTTCTAATTTAATGTTTTTTCGGATTCTCAAGACGAAGTAGCGATTTTTTTGAGCTTGAAGTTGGGCAATTCTTTCTAAGCTGCAAAAACCTCTATCCATTACGGCGACTCCGTTTTCCGGCGTGGCTTCTATCGTTTCATTTCCATATTTGCTATCGTGTCCTTGACCCAAATGAATTGATATTCCTCCTGGGTTTCCTGTCACTAAGTTAATGCCACTAAACAGTTTCAATTGGTGATATCCTTGATGCCATAAGAGTTTACTCGTCAAAGTGATAATGGTTGAATCTAAAGGAAATATCATCAACTCTTTATCTGAATTTTGGGATTTTTTGGCTACTTCTTTTTTCAATTCATCCCACAATCGATGAAAAACTTCTGGACTACGAGTTTTACTGGCTTTTGAGAAGGTTGATATATCTACGGATTCTCCGCGAATATTTAGTCTTTTAAACAAACTTCTCATCGTTGTTTGACTCTGGTCTAAAATGAAATTTAGCCAAATTGAGACAAACTTGAAAGTGTCTAGTACTGGATAATCGTCTTGGGGCAGATGACTTAGATGTTTTTGGAGAATTTCAGGAAAGTTTGATACAATCATTGTTAAGTATTTATCGAAATATTGCCCCTATTTTACTTGATTAGGGACTTTTTTTGTCAAATTTCTCTTAACATTCAACACTTCTGGGTGGTAGGGTGTGTCTTTGCCCTCGATGAACTATTAATCCAATCAAAGACAAGTAAGGGGGCATTGCCCACCGTATCAGCCTTTTTGGGTTGATTATTGTAAGCGATGTCCATCCTACTGGCTCCAAATTTTAATTTTTGTATCCCCAGGACTTCCGTAAATATCGGATTTCTACTCTATATATATTAAACGGTGGGCATTGCCCACCCTACATCTAATAGTTGCCCCATTTTTGTCCCAACCCACCATGAATCTTTCTACTCCAACCCCAACAAATATCGAGCAACAGACCCAAACCCTAATCAACCATTATCAAAAAGCTACTCTCATCAAACCCGACTCGGCAACCCTCTATCAAGATATTGGCAATCTTTACCGAAGTTTACTCGATTTTGAACAAGCCATCGTTTATTACCTGAAAGCCATTGAACTCAAACCCGACCTATTTTCAGTCTATCATCCCCTGAACTTCCTGCTACAATTCGTCTCTTGGTCGAGCGAAGAGAACAAAAATCAGATTCTCACCCAAGGCATTCATCTCCTCAAACAGAATATCATCCACCAACCCAATTTTCCCTTTGCTCATGTGGTGTTAGGCAGACTCTACGCCCAACAAGGAGAACTAGAAAAAGCCAAAGACTGCTATCAAAAAGCTAGTTTTAAACAAATTAACCGTTCCTATCCTGACCTCATCCAACATTGGAATTCCTCAACCCAACGCCAGCCCAACTTTCTGGTAATTGGCTTATTTAAGTGTGGTACGACCTCTTTTTATAGCTATCTCATCCAACATCCACAAATTTTACCTGCCGTCACCAAAGAAATTCGTTACTTTTCCACGGATACTATCAACGACTTAGATTATTATCTCTCCCATTTTCCAGCGATATCCCATCAAAACTATCTCACCGGAGAAGCTACCCCAAATTATTTTATGTTTCCCAATGTAGCCCAACAGATAAAAAAATGGTTTCCCAACATTAAGCTTATCCTCTTACTCAGAAACCCGATCGACCGAGCAATTTCTGGCTTTTATATGGCCAATAAATTTAGCAATCAATATTTGAATAAATCCCTCAATGACATTCATCACTTAGACATCAACCTAGTAAAAAAGAGAATTGCTGACATCAAAGAAATAGGGGAACTCTCGCTCTATCAAAAGATTGAATTAATAAATCAGTGGCTTGATTATTTAAGAAATATATGGAGACAAAACTCAGATATCAACCATGAAATCGCCGTTCATATCGATCATAGCCTCTATATTGACTATCTCCCCGAATGGTTTAGGGTTTTCCCTAAAGAGCAACTTTTAATCCTCAAAAGCGAAGACTTATTTACTGACCCAGCAACCACCATGAAACAAGCCTATCATTTCCTCGGTCTTCCTGACCATCCCCTGACCGAGTATCGTAACGCCAACCGCAACAAATATCCTCCCATTTCCCCTAGCTTATATCAACAACTTGCCGACTTTTTCCGACCCTATAACCAAGAATTGGAAGACTATTTACACAGGAAATTTCATTGGGATTAAGCGGTGGACATTGCCCACCTTGATTTTAATGAAAACGGTGCGTTACGGCTCAAATAGAACAGGACTTACGCACTAGCCCCCCTAGCCCCCCTAACCCCCCAAATCCTCTGGTTCCTAGGCTCTGCCTGGGAACCCTACTTCCGAGGCTCTGCCTCATGTGTCTGTATATCCTGGTTTACGGGAGGCAGAGCCTCCAGATGGGCATTCCCAGGCGGAGTCTGGAAACGAGAGAACAGGACTTACGCACTAGCCCCCCTAACCCCCCAAATCCTCTGGTTCCTAGGCTCTGCCTGGGAACCCTACTTCCGAGGCTCTGCCTCGTGTGCCTGTATATCCTGGTTTACGGGAGGCAGAGCCTCCAGATGGGCATTCCCAGGCGGAGCCTGGGAACGAGAGAAAAGGGGGGTTAGAGCCGATCGCACATTCCCCACCCTAACCTTGGGTGTAAAATCGTCGGCGAATAATCTCCGCTAATCGATCGCGGTGTTGCTCGGATTTAATCTGATTCAATTCTCCGGTTTTTTCGGACAATTCAGCTTGAGACTCTTCTAAAATAGCTTGCATTTGCTGCTGTTGTCGTTCAGATATTTGTAATTGAATTTGGGTTTGCTGTAGTTGTTCTTGAGATTGCTCTAATTCCGCTTGGGTTTGCTGTAATTGTGTGCGATCGCGCTCTAATTCCGCTTGGGTTTGCTGTAATTGTGTGCGATCGCGCTCTAACTCGGCTTGGGTTTGCTGGTGTTGGGTTTGGGTGGTTTGCAATTGTTCTCGGAGGTGTTCGAGTTCCGCTTGAGTCTGGGAATAGTCCTGTTTTAAGGTGGCTAATTCGGTGGTTTTTTGGTGCAGTTGTTGGTTGGATGCGGTTAATTCCTGTTGCCGTTGACTGCGGGACTGTTCCAGGTGGGTTTGGGTTTCGGCAAGTTGGGTTTTGAGACGGGGGATGGCGCGATCGGGGTGGAGGGGGTCGAGTTTTTCGGCGATGAGTTCGGGGGTGAGGCGATCGTAGGTGTAGGGTTCGGTTTTGATGAGGGTTACGCCATCACCCTGGGGTTTTTCGCCCCAAATATAGCGGTTATAAAAGTCATCTTCGACGGCAAAGCATTCGAGGGTTTCAGATTCGGCTGATTCTAGGTAGGCGAAGTGAGTTAAGGTATTTTGTAAGGCGATTATACAAGTGAGTGCGACTCGTTCTCGGTCTTGGGTGTTGGGGGATGCCCCATGAAAGAGCCGTCTGTCATAGAGGATGGCTTGTCCGGCTTTGAGGGGGATGGGGGTGAGATAGCGATCTTGGATGAGGGAGGCAAGGGTTGAGTCATACGGAAAGGGTGAAAAGGGGTAAAAGGGACGGGGTTTTGAGTTGAGGGGGTGGCTGCCTTTGACGACGGAGAGACAGCCGTTTTCTGGGGTTACGTCCATTAAAGGACACCAAATTCCATAGGATAGGGTTTCGGTTTCGTCGGTTAAGGAGGGGTCTTGGTGAAGTGGGGTGGCGTTGATGGCGGAGTTGGGAGATTTGCGATACCAGGTGCAGAAGGCGGCGCGATGGTTGGGTAGGAGGGGCGTGAGTTTGGGGTTGACAATGGCTTTGAGGCGATCGCTGTGGTGTTGGCGAAATACAGGATCGCTTTTGCTGAAAAGCGTGTAGCTTGAGAGGTTGTCGGCATTTTCTGGCAAAGGATCGGTGCTGACAAGTTCGCGTAAATCCTCCAGTTCATCTGGGGTTAAAAAGTTTTCCAACACCACATAACCCTCAGTCTCTAGCTGCTGCTGCATTGCTGGGGTTAAGGGCGTGACATTGGTGGGAGTGGGACGGGGTGCTTCAGTTGTAGATGGAGTCGGTCTTGAGCCTAGTGTAAATACGGATTTTATGACATTTACTATTCCAATTGCTCGATTTTTGACCGATGGGAAAAACAGAATCAGGGTCATTACCACGAAGCTGAGATAGTAGGGGTTACGGCTAGAGAGAAGAATGGCAAGAGCAAGGGGAAGCCAGACTTCATAGAGATCGTGGGGAATGATATTTTGCTTAACTGGAGGTGATAGAGGAGAAGGATTTAGCGAAACTTGGTCGAATTTAACTTGCCCGAAAATCACTAACAAGTACACTATAAAGAAAACCAACAGTAACGGAGCAGAGCCGGATAGTAAGATGGCGATGCTACCAAGTAAGGCAATTTCAACGGGGAAGACGAGGCGGTTTATCCACCGTTGAACGGTTTCGGGTGGGCGTTGGCTGACAAAGGTGGTGATTCCAGAGTTGAGGTCATTGGCGCGATCCCAGAGTTGGTGCAGCAATATGCCGCGCAGCCCGACGAAAAAGGCATGGGCGGCGGCAACTGCGGTGAAAATGAGGGCGTTGCGGGGTGGGTCGGGGGTTTGGCTGAGGACGGTGGCGGCGACGAAGAGGGTGGGGACGAGGTGCGCTCCGGCAGCATCGCTGAGGATGCCCCAGATGCCCCGTTCTTTCAGGCGTAGGGGGGGGACGGAGTAGAGGGTAGGGAGCAGATAGTTGGCGGCGAGCAGGGCGAGGGGAATCGTGCCGAGGTGGGTGAGGAGGGGAGCAGCGAAGCCGATGCTCAGGAAGAGGAGGCAGAGGAGGAGGCGTTGCCAGGGTTGGAGTTGGGCGGCGGCGTTGGGTTTGTTGGCTTTTTGGTCGGTTTCGATGTCGCAGATGTCGTTGAGGAGGTAGCCGTAGGCGGCAACGGAGGCTATGGACAGGAGGGCGGTGAGCGTGGTGAGGGTGGCGGTTGTGGGGGAAAGTTGGAGGAGGAGGGTTTCAGCGTAGGCAATGGTGAGGAGGGGCGCGATTTTGTAGAGCCACCATTCTTGCGACCTAATTAATTTTAAGGGAGTGAAGTTAGTCTGTTTTTGCTCAGTTTTGTATTTCTTCTGACGAGCAACAATCGCTTTTCGTCTTGCACCTTTGACCAGAGGATATTCAATAACTTCTACCTTCTCAAAATATCTGCCGAACAGAGCCAGCATATACTCCAATTGTGGAGCCAGCATATTTCTATGCTGTTTCTCCATTTCCTCATCAACCCAAGTCCAAACAACTGCTTCAAAACGAATAAATCCGGCATCGTTGTATAAGTTTTTGCATTCATAAGGAATATGCAATTCACCTGTCGCAAGCTCTTGAGGTGCTGTGAAGGGTACAAAGCAAATGCCGCGATCTGATGTCCAATTCGCAAAATTTTCAACGACTCGATCTAGTTCTGAAAGTGACTCGACATAGCCATAAGCCAGCCACATACAGGAAACTAAGTCCCACTTACCTTTCCACTCTGGTCGCTTATCTCTGTAGTCACCTTGAATAAGCGGGATCTTTGGGTTAGCTTGTCGGGCAGTTTCCAACATTGCCGGAGAAATATCTAAGCCCGATCGCTCCACCTCTGGAAAGCAGCTTAAAAAGTAGCCCGTCCCGCAAGCAACATCAAGCCATCGGGGATGGTCGCCGATTTCATTTAGGAGTTGGGCGATGGTTTCCCGCTCAAAGTCAGCATCAATTTTTGATAAGTCGTTGAGCAAGAAGCGTTGATTGTAGTTTTGGGCGTAGTTTTGGTCATAGATATTAAGTACATTATCCTCATTCATATTTTCCCTCCTTAATTTCTACTCATTCAAATGTATCCAAATTTATCTGCTAAAGAGAAAGGGATTACCTTAGCAGATAAAAGGGAAGTTCTAAAACTCAGAATTCCAGTTTAGACCACCCTCATAATCAACAATAAAAATTAGCTCTGTCACATTCTTGGAATCGAATAATCCATCTTTGCTATGCAGAGACCAAGTTGGTGCTGAAGGTTTATAGTGGTAGGGTGGGCATTGCCCACATTAACCCAATATTATTGTCACCGTAATTTGATGGGTAATATCCACCATAACCGAACATACCGCAACCCTAATTTGGTGGGCAATGCCCACCCTACTCGCCTACATAATTGATAATGTCGGAAAAATCTGGAATTTTGCTGGCACACCCCTGACATTGACACGCCCAATCTTCCGAATATTTCCCCTGTGTCACATAACGAGAAAAACTCGAATATTCCCAAGCATGGGGGCAAGCCACCAGACCATGCTTAACCGGATTGTAATGGATATAATCCAAATAGTGATTGATTTCTTGCTGATCACACAAACTGCGCTCCCAAAACCGACGCTGCCATACATCCCGCTCTCGATGCTTGCGACGGGAAGCCGAGAGATTCTGGGGAATTTCAGCATCACCCCGGACAGCACGGGTAAATAAAACCTTCATGCGCCCCACACGAGCAGAATAGTTACAGTCCGGCTCTGGCAATTTCCACAGAAAATGGAGGTGATCCGGCAGAATAACCGCAGCCATAATTGTGAATGGTCGCTCTTCTTTGGTTTGAGCAAGGGCATTGCGAAGTAGTTGGATATTATCTGGGTTTTGAAAGAGGGGTTGACGTTGATAGGTGACACAGGTGATAAAAATGATGCTGTTAGGAATCCGAGCGCGGCGATATTGAGGCACGAGGATACATTAGTAGGGTGGGCATTGCCCACATTAACCCAATATCGTCACCATAATTTGATGGGTGATATCCACCACCATAACCCAATATTATTGTCACCTTGATTTGATGGGTAACATTCACCATAACCGAACATACCGCAACCGGAATTTGGTGGGCGATGCCCACCCTACGCTAGTCCAAGCCGTCCTTAACCACTACCACAAAGCCTTAACCTTTAGCCCCCAACCCGCGAAAATCCAAGAACGCATCGCGGCTCTCCACTGGACATTCTGGGACATCCCCCAGGCGATGGAACATTACCTCCAAGCCCAGATGCTCAATCCCCAGGCACAATGGCATCACTGGCGCTTATACTTTGGCCTTCAACTCCTTGCAGGTCTGGAATCCCCTAGACTCCTGGAATTCTGCCAGCGCATCATCGATATCGTCGAGCCAAACACCCATCACTCTGCCAATCGGGGGTTTACCGCCTTACTCCTCTCCACCGCCTATCGTTACTTAGACAAGGGCGATATTGCCCGAAATTTCCTCCATCAGGCTTACCGCACCATCCTAGAGCCAAACTATTCCGAACTGATTGCCCAGGCTTGGACAGCGCAACGAAAACACCCGCCCAACTTTCTCATCATTGGCGTTTGGAAATGCGGCACAACTTCCCTTTATCACTACCTGAGTCAACATCCCCAAATCCTGCCAGCCGTTGCCAAAGAACTGCACTATTTCACGGGTGAAACCCATTGGCAACAAGGGGAAAACCTCACTTATCTCGATTATTTTCCACCCATTGAACATCCCAGTTATCAAACCGGAGAAGCTACCCCCGGATACATCATTCAACCCCACCTCGCCAAATCTCTGCGCCACTGGTTTCCAGACCTTAAAATCATCATCCTGCTGCGAAATCCAGTCAAACGCACCATCTCAGACTTTTATCAACGCCAAGCAACCAGTAACCCCACGTTTGCCCAAACCCTTGACGGCGTAACCCACATTGACTTAGCCAAAGTTGATGCCATGGCCGACCAACTTTATGCCGATCTAAAAACAGGAACTAGCTGGCTGCAATGCTTACTCAAACAACAGGCCATTATTCAAACTGACATCAGTTTAAACCTAGCTCGTAACCTTGCCTTTAGCCAGTATATCCGCTATCTCCCCCAGTGGTTCGAGCAGTTTCCCAGAGAACAGATTCTCGTCCTTCGCAGCGAAGACCTATTTCAGAATCCCCCCGCCACCCTGCAACAGATTTACACCTTTTTAGGTCTGGAACATCACCCCTTACCCGAATATCGCAATCTTAATCCGCGAAACTATAACGCCATTAGCCCAGAGTTACATCAACAGCTTACGGAATATTTCCGCCCGTATAACGAACAAATCGAAGATTATCTCGGACAAAAATTCAACTACCAATCCAATTCTGAAAGCGAGCTTCAAGTTGGGTGGGGTCAAGTCGAGAGCCAACCCGCCGGAAATTATCATGGGAGGGAATTCCGTTAGGTAGGGAGAGAAAGGTAGTTAACCAAGCTTGTTTGGCTTGGCCATAGGTCTCCATACCATCCCAGCCTTCTGCACCAGTCAGGACAGCCAACAGGGCAATCACAACGAGATCAAAGAGTTGATGGGCGCAGCGCCCTTGTACTCTGGGATCCTCGAGATCGCCAAAATGAGTATGAAGGGAGGAGGACAGACAGAAGGAATCAGACATGGACTTGCACTGTTCGGTTGGCAGCATTGTCCTACAGTGAGGACAAGTGGATGAATCAGAAACCTATGATAGATCTCCTTTTCAGGAGATTGTGTAAACCTTGGTTCTTTTGTCAAGTACAATTTATACAAATTTTGATGCGTTTACCCTGACAAATGCATAAAGGACACAGCAATGCTGTGTCCCTACAGATTTTGGTAGGGGTGTTGGTAAGGGGCGGTATTGTAAAGTTTAACTGAATCCATAGTCAAGTATAGTCATTCCTGTTAAGATATAACCATGAAACTCTCAGACTATGCCAAAAAAGCCGGGGTGAGTTATCAAACGGCGTGGAGATGGTGGCAAAAAGGTCCATCTAACGGGCTATCAACTTCGGGAACAATTATCATTACCGAAGAAGGGAAGAAGAAAACCGAGAGAATGGCCTGTATTTATGCCAGAGTCTCTAGTGCAGAAAATAAAGATCACCTTGAGCGACAAGCGGAACGGTTAAAAGATTATGCTATTGCCAGAGGCTATCAAATTTATAAAGTCGTCAAAGAAATTGGCAGTGGTTTAAATGATAATCGTCCAAAATTGGCTAAGGTTTTAACCAATTCCCATTACGATATATTGATAGTGGAGCATAAAGACCGTTTGGCGAGGTTTGGGACAAATTACCTTGAGATCCGGTTAAAAGAGAGGGGAAAAACCGTTGAGATTGTCAATCATAGCGAGGATCGACAAGATGAATTGATGGAAGATTTAATTGCTATCATTACTTCATTCTGTTCTCGTCTTTATGGATGAAGACGCTCGAAACGGAAAACCGAAAAAATTATTGCCGAATTAAAGGAACGCTAGTGAAATTAGTCGAAAGACATATAATCAAAAAAGGTCATAGGTTTTGGGATGAGATAGATGAGTTATCATGGCATTCCAAAAATCTCTACAATGCGGCTAATTATCTAATCCGTCAAAACTTTATTTATGGTCATGGTTACTTGAACTATAACCGGATGGATAAATTAATGCAGAAGACGGAGCAATATCGCGCTTTACCAGCTAAAGTCTCTCAACAGGTGTTACGAGGATTAGACAAAAACTGGCAATCCTTTTTTGCCGCCAATCAAGCCTACAAAGTCAACAAGGAGAAGTTTTTAGTCAACCCGAAAATCCCCAAATATAAAAACACTCAGAAAGGTCGTCAATTATTGGTGTACGTGAAACAGGCTCTAAGTAAAGTAGCTTTAAAAAAAGGTAAAATCAAATGCTCAAAAACCCAAATTTGGAGACTTCTGTAGCCGAAAAAGTAGTGGAGGTGAGAATCGTTCCTCGATGCGATTGTTATATCATTGAGGTCATTTATGAAGAAGTAGAACCAACATTAAAATCCAATGAATGGGTCGCTAGTGTAGATTTAGGTGTAGATGTTTTAATGGCTGTAACTTCTAATCAACCGGACTTTGTTCCTCTGTTGATAAATGGCAGACCCTTAAAAAGCCTGAATCAATTCTACAATAAACGAAAAGCCTTTCTCCAATCCCAATTAAAAGGAAATCGACCCACCTCTAAGAGAATCCAGCGTCTGACTCGATGCCGAAATCAAAAAGTGGAGAACTATCTCCATCGAGCCAGCCGTTATCTGGTCAATCTACTCGTTAACCGAAATATCACCACCTTAGTGATTGGCAAAAATGAAGGTTGGAAACAAAATGCCAAGATGGGGAAAGTGAACAACCAAAAATTTGTGGGGATTCCTTTCAACCGTCTGATTGAAATGTTGACTTATAAATGTCAATTACTAGGTATTAAAGTGGCGATAACTGAAGAGAGTTATACGAGTCAGTCGAACTTTTTCAACTTAGATCCGCTTCCGGTTTATGGAGAAACGGTAAAAGTTCCTAAGTTTACGGGAAAAAGAATTAAAAGAGGTCTTTACCGGACTGATACAGGATTCTTGTGTCAAGCGGATATCTTAGGCTCCTATAATATCTTAAGAAAAGCATTCCCAAATGCCTTTATGGGCTATGGGATAGAGAGGTGCGTAGTTCACGATTATGAGAATTAATCTCTCGAAGCCAAAATGAAGGGGATTTTTGAAATAGAATCCATGTCTTGTTTGTATCTGACTATATTTTGGTTAACTATAACTCCGTCGAATCTCCCAACACCTCGAACTCAGCCTCGCCTAACTCTCCCCGATAAGCCCCCCCGAAGATCGCCCATTCCAGGAAGGTTCGCTCCAGAAATTCCCTGCAACTTAGCCAAACCAGCAAGGTTACAAAAACTGAGTACCATCGCCTATAATCTACGAAGCTTTTGAAGAATTGTTGCAAAACTCCGGCTTTTTCCGGGCTGGAGGGCATTTCCGCAAACCTTGGGGAACTCTCACTCCTGGAGCTGATTCTTTATTGAGTAAGATAGAATGCCCCAAAATTCTGCGGATTCCGGTCTGAGCAGAGTAAGCCCGATGCAATCAAGACCCTTCCCATGATCCAACACCGACCCATTCAATCCCTCGCCTCCTTCATCCAGAGGACTGCCATCTCCCTCTCTAGACGGCAGAAACAAACCATTCTCCTGACCCTGGATGTTTTTTTATTCCTAGTAGCCATTTGGGCGGCATTTGGGTTGCGTTTCAGCACCCCGCTTCCCCTTGCCGAAACCGTGCGCTATCTGTGGCTGCTCCCCTTACTCTTGCTCCTCAAACCCTTAGTCTTCTTAGGCACCGGAATGTATCGTCCGGTGTTGCGCTATGCAGGCTTTGAGTTTCTGCTGACCGCCAGCAAAGCCGTAATCTGTAGCTCCGGCGCTTTCATCATTCTGGCTTACTTTTTGCCGCCGTTGCAACTGCCGCGATCCGTATTAATCAACGATGCCCTTCTGACTCTCTTATTGGTCGTCAGCACCCGCTTGAGCATTCGCTGGTTTGTCACCACGGTCATCGCCCTTTCCCGCCAAAATAGCCAGCAAGAACGGGTCATCGTCTATGGGGCGGGCGCTGCGGGATCCCAACTGGTTCAAACCTTAGCGCAGCATCCCACCTACAAACCCGTTGCCTTCATCGATGACGATCGCTCCCTCCAAAAACAAATCATTCACGGACTGACCGTTTACACCCCCTCCGACCTGCCCAAACTGATTTCCCAATATTCTATAGACAGTCTCTTGCTAGCAATGCCTTCCGTCGGGTGGGTCAAAAAGCGGCAAATTCTCAATCGCTTGCAATCCTTGATGATTCCCGTGAAAACAGTTCCCTGTATTGGCGATATCATCTCCGGGAAAGTCTCGATTAGCGAAATTCGCAATATCGATATTGCCGACCTTCTCGGGCGCGAAGAAGTGGTCGCCGATCCCCAACTCTTGGAACACAATATTAAAGGAAAAACCGTTTTAGTCACCGGGGCTGGCGGTTCCATTGGCTCCGAACTGTGCCGTCAAATTGCCCGACAGCAGCCCAAATGCCTGATTCTCTACGAAATTGGCGAGTTTGCCCTTTACACCATCGATCTCGAACTCAAAGAAGCCTTTCCCACCCTGAAAACAGTTGGCTGCTTGGGTTCGGTCACCGACGAGTTACGCCTCCAATCCGTGCTGTTGCAATATGGGGTCGATACCATTTATCATGCTGCCGCTTACAAGCACGTCCCCCTCGTAGAATCCAACCCGGCGCCGGGGATTCTCAATAACGTCTTAGGCACCTTAACCGCCGCCAAAAGCGCCATTGAAGCCGGAGTCGGCGATTTCGTTTTAATTTCCACCGATAAAGCAGTTCGTCCGACCAGCGTGATGGGCGCCAGCAAGCGCGTCGCCGAACTAATTATCCAAGCCCTCGCCAGTCGCCCCAGCACCCCCACTTCCTTTTCAATCGTTCGCTTTGGTAACGTTCTCGATAGTAGTGGGTCGGTGGTGCCGCGTTTCCGCCAACAAATTGCCGAAGGGAAAGCGCTGACCGTGACCAATTCGGACATGACGCGCTATTTTATGTCGATCCCCGAAGCCGCACGCTTGGTCATTCAAGCGGGGGCAATGGGTCAAGGCGGCGAAATCTTTTTGCTCGATATGGGCGAACCCGTCCGCATTTACGATCTGGCCGTACAGATGATTGAATTGAGCGGTCTGGTACCGGGTAAAGATATTGAAATTAAGATTACTGGATTGAGACCCGGGGAAAAATTACACGAAGAACTACTCGTGGATAGTGCCAAAGCCAAACCCACTCGCCATCCGAAAATTTTTTGCGCCCAAGAACCCAAAATTCATTGGGAATTCTTGCAACCCCGTTTGGAAGCGCTCATCGAGAAAGCCCACGCCCATGACGAAGCGGGGATTCGCGAAGAATTACGCCGCTTGATTCCGGAATATCAGCCGACGAACGTGCAGCTAACCAGGTCGTCTCGTTTGGCCGCCGTGTCAAATTCCTAGAAATATGGGCAGTTGGGAATCGGAAGTTTGCAAACGATCGCCCGCCTCGGCCCCCCGTTACTGGTTCGGAACCCTCACACACACCAAAAACACCCTCGCCCCTCTGGTCTAACTCTACTCAAATCCCAGTCAGCACATTCCCCAATTAAACCTCTATATTAGTTTTAGTTTTAATCTTTTAATTAACTATTGCCAGCTCCGATCCGATCGCCAGGATCCGAACCCTATGTTAAACACCTCGATCGCCCAAACTTATAAAATCCTCCGATCTTCCCTTTATCTACTCCCGGGACTGATAAGCTTCATTGTTTTATCCGCCCCCCTTCCGGCTAAAAGCCAGACATTGCCGGGATTAGATCTTTTTAACCCAGGTAATCCCAGTTGTAGGGGCGACAATACCCCTTACACCCTCGGATCGGGCGATCGCGTACAGCTCGATATTTTCAACGTCCCCGAATATAGCGGCGAAAACGGCCAATTCCAAGTTCTCGCCGATGGCAGTCTCAATCTCCCCTTAGTCGGTAAAGTCACCGTCGAAGGGTTGACCCTGCAACAGGCAGGCGCCCTGATTTCCCAAAGTTACGATCGCTTCCTGCAACGCCCGGAACTGCTCACCGTCAGCCTCCTCGAACGCCGTCCCCTGCAAATCGGTATCGGCGGAGAAGTCAACCGTCCCGGTTCCTACACCATGTCCGTTATCGGGCGCGCCGACAGCGAAGAAGCTACCCAAATCCCGACCATTACGGGAGCAATTCAGCGCGCTGGAGGCATCACTCAAGCCGCTAACATCACCCAAATTGAACTGCGCCGCAAAACAGGCAGTGTCTGTACTGTCAATCTCTCCACACTCATTAGCCAAGGCAGTTTGCAAGAAGATATCAGCCTACGCGATGGCGACACCATTTTTATCCCGACCTCTACCACCGTCGATCCTGTAGCGACAACCCAACTCGCAACGACGAGCTTGGCGGGACAAGCGACCCAACCGATTAACATCATCGTCGTCGGCGAAGTGACTCGTCCCGGCGCGTACACCGTCACCCGCGTAGACGAAAAAGGCAGCCTGTTGACCGTCACCCGCGCCTTGCAAACTGCCGGAGGAATTAATCTTTCCTCAGATATCCGGCAAATTCAAGTGATTCGCCGTCCCAAAACCAGTAACGAACCAATTCCGCCAATTCAGGTCAATTTGTGGCAACTGTTACAAGGCGATCGCACTCAGGATATCGTCCTCCAAGAAGGAGATACGATCGTCGTTCCCACGGCAACCAACCCCAACCCTGCCGAAGTCGCTCAAATTGCCAGCGCTAACTTTGCTGCCAATTTTTCACAACCACTCAACATTGCAGTAGTCGGCGAAGTCAACCGTCCCGGAACCTATACCATCGCCGGGTCTGATGTGAGTTCGACGGGGAACGAACAAACTTTAGAAGGCCCTCAAACGGGCGGGCAATTAGTCGGACTCCCCACCGTGACCCGAGCATTGAAAATTGCGGGAGGAATCAGCCCCTCCGCGAATATCCGTCAGATTCAAGTCCGCCGCCAAACGAAAGCCGGAACCGAACAAATCCTCGTAGTCGATCTTTGGCAACTCCTTCAAGAAGGAGATCTCAGTCAAGATACCCTCCTCCAACAAGGGGATACCATTGTCGTTCCCACCGCAACCAATATCGATCTAGCAGAAGCGCCCCAAGTCGCTGCCGCCAGTTTTTCTCCGAATACGATTCAAGTCAATATTGTGGGTGAAGTGCTTAACCCCGGTTCAGTTACTTTAGCGCCGAATTCTTCATTAAACCAAGCGATTTTGGCCAGTGGTGGATTTAATAACCGACGGGCCGATGAAGACGAAGTAGAACTGATTCGGTTAAATCCCAATGGAACGGTTTCTCGTGAGAAAATCCCCATTGATTTCGCTCAAGGATTAGATGAAGAAACTAATCCTACCTTACGGAATAATGACGTGATTGTGGTCGGGCGATCGGGTTTTGCCAAAACAACCGATACAATTGGAACCGTTTTTAGTCCGGTCTTTTCAGCCTTCGGGGTTTTTAGATTCCTCAATGTTTTATTCTAGTCCGACACCATCACCAAAAGCCCCCCTTTCTAAGGGGGGTTGGGGGGATCTTCCAACCAATCCAGCTATGAAGTCTAATAACAACGATCGCTTAACCTCATCCACCCCCCAAGGGATCCTGTAGAGTAGGATAGGCAGCCACGAACAAAACAGAGGAGTAAGGATGGAAACGACACCCAACTCTCAGCCAATTGTCTTCCAATCGGGTCAATCACCGCAAATGATATCGGTTCCTTACGTTCCGGAATATATGGATCCGGATGAAGAAGAACTCGATTTAGGACAACTGTTTGATGTCATCCGACGTCGGGCTTTGGTCATCTTGGGAGTTGCAGGTGTAGTCACTGCCGCAGTTGGTTTTTGGACCGCCAACCAAACCCCGGAATATCAAGGTCAATTCCGAATTTTAGTCGAACCCGTCGTTTCCGATCAGGATAAATTCTCCCAACTTTCCTCAATGGCTGGGGGTTTGGGGGCGGCATTTCTTCAAGGGGAAAGTTCGGGATTGGATTACGACAGCCAAATTGAAGTCCTCAAAAGTCCCAAGCTGATCGATCCAATCGTGCAGCAGCTTCAAGTTCGCTATCCGGAAACGAGTTATAAATCTTTGGTGGGTGGGCAAGAATCTCCCTTACAAATCGATCGCCTCAATAACAATACTAAAATTATTGAAATTAGCTATCAAGATACCGACCCTGAAAAAATCCTATTTGTTCTCAGCCAAGTTGAAAAAGGATATCTGCGCTATAGCTTAGAAGATCGTCAAAGTAATATCCGTCAGGGAATTCAATTTATTGACGATCAATTGCCTCAGTTACGGCAGAGGGTCGATACGTTACAGGAACAATTACAAGAATTTCGACAGCAAACCAATCTGATCGAACCTTCGGTTCAAGGGGAACAACTCGCCGAACAAATGACGAAAGTTAATGACCAACTGCTAGAAGCTCAAACTGCAGTAGAACAAGGGCGAGAGTTGGTTATTAATTTACGAGAACAGTTGGGTCAAGAACCGGAAGAGGCGATCGCCCTTTCGGTCCTGAGCGAAGCGCCGGGATATCAAGAACTTCTGAGAAAATTACAGGAGTTAGAACAAAAAATTTACACGGAATCGACGCGCTTTAAACCCGAAAGTCCTCAAATTCAAGTGCTGTTAGAACAGCGCAACAAGTTATTACCGTTATTGCGCAAAGAAGCCCAAACGGTTCTCGGGCAAAATCTCGGGAATGCTGCGGTTACCCCGGAGAGTTTTCCGTTTCAGAGTACGGTTCGCTTGGAATTGACCCAGCAGATGGTCGATGCGTTTAATAAGTTTGAGTTAGCAAAGTTACGCTACAGCGCGATCGCCCAAGCCGCCAACGCCTTACAAAAGCAACTCAACGAATTTCCCGCGATCGTCCGTCAATACACCGATCTGCAACGAGAATTGCAAGTGGCTAGCAACACCCTCAACGAACTCCTCGCCCGTCGAGAAGGCTTGAGAGTGGATGCGGCGCAAAAAGAAGTCCCCTGGGAAATCATCGCCAAGCCAGAAATCCCCAAAAATGAAGAGGGCGAATTAGTACCTGTTTCGCCAAAAGTTCTCAGAAATCTGGTTTTAGGGGCGATGTTAGGCTTAATGCTCGGCTTTGGCGCCGCCTTACTCGTGGAACGTCTCGATAATGTCTTCCACGACCCCGACGACCTCAAAGATGTCACCCGCGTCCCCTTGTTGGGAACGATTCCGGCGAGTGACAGCGCCAAAGAATTACCGATCGCCGATCGCGATCGCCCGGGCGAACTCTACTATCCGAAAGACTTCCCCTTTACCGAAGCCTTCCGCACCCTACACGCCAATTTACGCTTTCTCAACCCGAACAAAAGCATCCGTTCTCTCGTCATCGGTTCCGCTACCCCCGCCGAAGGTAAATCGACGGTCGCCGTCAACCTCGCCCAAGCCGCAGCCGCAATGGGTCAGCGTGTCTTACTCGTCGATGCCGATTTGCGCTGGCCCCAAGTTCATACCCGCTTGGGGATCCAAAACCGCAAGGGGTTGAGCCACATTCTGGCGAAAAATCTCGAAGTGAGCGAGGCGATCGCGCGATCGCCCGTCGAAGAAAACCTTTACCTGCTCACCGCAGGCGCCCTGACCCCAGACCCCACCCGCTTGCTTTCCTCGGACAAAATGCAGCAGCTCATGCAACAGTGGGAATCCAGCTTCGATTTAGTCATTTACGACACCCCACCCCTCCTCGGGGTCGTCGATGCGCGCCTGTTAGCCGCTAACACCGATGGTTTGGCCCTCGTCGTCAGCATCGGCGAAACGGAACGTCCCGCCGTCACTCGCGCCATCGAAGAACTGCAAAAATCGAATATCAACGTCCTCGGAACGATCGGCAACGGCGTTAAAGGATCGACGAATAACTTCTACTACGATTCCCAACGTTACGATCGCTACAACGGCGATCGCGAAAGCCTCGAAGAAGAAGAACCACTTCCCCTAGAACCCAGCTAATTTCCAATCGAAATCCACGGCAAAAATAAGAGAAAAATTATTTCTCTCCGACCGTACTTTTTTAATCGTAAAATTCAGTACCAAAACTTATTCTCGTCATCGAACAATGACGAGAATTTTTGTTGACAAGTTCCGGATAAAATCCCCTAACATATTCCGGATAAAATCACTCTTTTCTGTAGAGGTGAGTGGAAATTTATCTTTGGGACGAGTTTCGGGATGTTTCAGAAAATTTGGCAATCATTCCTGTGTAACCAACGGGACAATCTACCACCCTACCCAACCGCGATCGCATCCCCCCAGCAACCCACCCCCCGCAGCACCAGCGATCGCACTCACTTCCTCCCCAAATCCTCCACCCTCTCGATCGTCACCCAATTTTACCCCCCCGATTACGCCGCTACGGGGCAATTCATCCAAGAACTGGCCGCCCAATTGGGCAAACAAGGAATGAACGTCCGCATTTTCACCGGACAACCGGGATATGCCTTTGAAACTCCCCTCGCCCCTCCCATCGAATCGTCAGAAAATCTTCACATTCGGCGATCGCGAACCTCCCGACTCTGGCCCCAACGCATTCGAGGACGCGCCTTTAACGGACTCCTCTTTTGCCTGCGTTCTGCCCTCCATCTGATTAAAAGCGCCCATCGCGGCAACATCTTACTCCTGACCACCGAACCCGCCTACCTCCCGGCGATCGGTTATCTCGTCCACCTCTGCTTTGGCGCTCCCTACGTCTGTCTCCTCTACGACCTCTATCCCGATGTCGCCGTCCAACTCCGGGTCGTCCCCGCCAAACACTGGCTCGTCAAACTCTGGGACGCTCTCAACCGCCAAATTTGGAAACGGGCGCGAGGCGTCATCGTCCTCAGCTCCACTATGAAAGATCGGGTCGTTCGTAAATGTCCCGACATTGAAGACAAAATCTCCGTCATCCATAGCTGGGCCGATCCTAAGTGGATCGTCCCGCGTCACAAACAAGACAACTGGTTCGCCCACCAACACGCCCTCGTCGATCGCTTTACCGTGCTCTATTCCGGCAATATGGGGCGCTGTCACGATATCGAAACGATCTTGAAGGCGGTCGAACACCTGCAAAACGACCCGATTCAATTCGTCTTCATCGGTGCAGGCGCCAAACGTCAAGAATTTCGCGATCGCGTCCGCGAACTCAATTTAAAAAATTGCCTCTTCCTTCCCTATCAAGATAAAAAACATCTCCCTTACTCCCTCACCGCCTGCGACCTGTCCCTCGTCAGCATCAGCCCAGGACTCGAAGGCATTATCGCCCCGAGCAAACTCTACGGGATCCTCGCCGCCGGACGACCCGTGGCAGCGATTTGCGAACCTCACTCCTACCTGCGCCAGCTTCTCGCGAAGGCTCGATGCGGCATCGCCATCGATAACGGTGACGGCGATCGCCTCGCACAATGGATCCGGCGCCTCACCCAAAATCCGGCATTAACCGCCAGATTGGGCGAAAACGGTCGGCAGTACCTCAAAGCCAACTTTACCCCCGAGATTGTCGCCCGCCAATATTTTGAGATCCTGAGTGCCGAGGCGATCGCCCCAACCCGTTGTTCTAGAGCCAAACGACAACCGAGCCAGCTATTTTAATTCCCTACCAACAAAGGAGATCGGACATCCAACTCAGGCCAACCCCCGATTGAACAATTCCACAATCTCCCGGCAAAAATATTTTAATTTTTCCTTAACTTCGATCGCGGGTTCGCTGGCGCCGACAAATCGCCAGTTTTCCACCGTCGAAAATCGCCACTGTTGACCCTGGTGATCGTAACCTGCGGCCTCGACACCGATCGCCCGCCTTTCCCCACTCACCGGATCTTCGTAAAACCGGATTTGCAGTAGAATGCTGCGACTCTGAAACGCCCGACTGCGACCGGGAAAGTGAAAGCCAATATCGATCGAATCCGGATCCACCAGCGATCGCGTGTCCGGATCGTTCGTCCACGGCTTCAAATCCGATCTCACATCCGGAAATTCTGACTTAAACAAATTGACCACCGCCGCAATCTTGCTCGTCAGCTCCAAATTTTTCGCTTGTTCTGCTGCATTCACTCGCTATCATCCTCCTTCTCGATAGATCTTTCAAAACGATAGAACCTTATCCATCTGTGTTAAATTCCCCTGAATGAGTATTGTAGGCTTCCCCCAAACTCTTTATTTTGGTAAGGGTGCCGATGGAGCGGCCACTACAAGAACGAGTAGGAATGACCAGAATGACAATACCCTGTCAGATCGTCGTTGAAAACAATCCAGCCCTTATTTATGCCAGTCGTAACGGCAGTCCCGAAAAAGTCCGGCGCGTCCTCAAGCCCTTCCTAGAAAAATTTTGCCAGGAGCGAGAGACGGCTGGAGAATACCAGGATACACCTGAGTGTTTAGTGGCTCAGATCGTCGTGCGCTTTGGTTTTGAAATCTGTGAAGACGATTTCTCCAATCTCAAAGTCAGCATCGATTACAACCCCCAAGTCGAATATCTTTACTTCGTCAAATCCGATGGCAGCGTCCGGGTATTCGTCCCCGAAGCCGCCTATCGCAAAAATCCCAGCCTGGGACTCCAAGGATGTCGGGAACTCGAAGATCGAGGTTGGCAACTCGAATAAACCCTTAAAGAAGGCGGCGCCGTTGAAAGAGATCGCCGCCTTCTCCACGACGAACTCATTATTTCAGCGATCGCCGCCCTCTCGACAATCCCTCCCCCACAAAAGCCAAGGGAACGGGTTCGAGTCCCCCTACCATAAAAAGTTATCCTTATTGATGAGATGAATAGTTACAGATAATTCGCTAGAACCCGTAAGTTTATGTTTGACGCCCTCGCCGAACGCTTGGAATCCGCTTGGAAGAAACTGCGCGGTCAGGATAAAATCTCCGAATCCAACATTCAAGAAGCCCTGCGCGAAGTCCGTCGAGCCCTGTTGGAAGCCGACGTCAACCTCCAAGTCGTTAAAGAATTTATCGCCGAAGTCGAAACCAAAGCCCTCGGCAGCGAAGTCATTGCCGGGGTGCAACCGGACCAGCAATTTATCAAAATCGTCCACGAAGAACTCGTCGCCGTCATGGGGGAGAGCAACGTCCCCCTCGCCCATGCCGAACGAGCTCCCACCGTCGTCTTAATGGCGGGGTTGCAAGGAACCGGGAAAACCACCGCCACCGCCAAACTTGCCCTGCATTTACGCAAGCAAAATCGCAGCACCCTGATGGTGGCCACGGATATTTACCGTCCGGCGGCGGTCGATCAACTCGTGACCCTCGGCAAGCAAATTAACGTCCCGGTCTTCGAGTTGGGCACCGATACCGATCCGGTGGAAATCGCCCGTCAGGGGATCGAACGCGCCAAAGCCGAAGGCATCGATACCGTCATCATCGATACCGCCGGACGCTTGCAAATCGATCGCGACATGATGGCCGAATTGGCGCGCATTAAAGAAACCGTCGAACCCGACGACACCTTACTCGTCATCGACGCCATGACGGGACAAGAAGCCGCCAACCTCACTCGCACGTTTCACGAAGAAATCGGCATTAGCGGCGCCATCCTCACCAAACTCGACGGCGACAGCCGAGGGGGGGCGGCCCTGTCCGTGCGTAAAATTTCGGGAGCGCCGATCAAGTTTGTCGGGGTCGGCGAAAAAGTCGAAGCCCTGCAACCGTTTTATCCCGATCGCATGGCCTCGCGCATTCTCGGGATGGGCGACGTACTGACCTTGGTCGAAAAAGCTGCCGAAGAAGTCGATATCGCCGACGCCGAAAAAATGCATGAGAAAATCATGGCGGCGCAGTTCGACTTCAACGACTTTTTAAAACAAATGCGCCTGATGAAAAGCATGGGGTCCCTCGGCGGCGTCCTCAAGTTGATTCCCGGGATGAACAAACTCACCGACGACCAACTCGAAAAAGGAGAAAGTCAGCTCAAGCTCTCCGAATCGATCGTCAATTCGATGACCAAGGAAGAGCGGCAAAATCCCGATTTGCTCGCCGGATCTCCCAGTCGGCGGCGGCGAATTGCCCGGGGGTCGGGTCACTCGGAAAAAGAAGTGAGCAAGTTGGTGACCGATTTTAGCCGAATGCGAACGATGATGCAGCGCATGGGTCAAGGTGCTTTCGGAATGCCCGGAATGGCCGGACCGGGGGGCGGCATGTTTGGCGGTCCGGGGGGCGGAATGCCTCAAAGGGGCTGGCGCGGTTACCAAGGCGGTCCGCCGAAGAAGAAAAAGAAAAAGTCTAAAAAGCGTAAGGGGTTCGGCCAACTTTGAGCCGAGCGATCGCCTTTTGATGCGGGCAGGCATGGTAAAATTAGAAGCTTTGCAGCATCAGTTGCAACCCTCCCGAGATCTAGAGCATGGAATAGCTTATTATGCGATCGGGAGTCAACTGGACGACATTCACCAACTCCGCCCTGAAAGGGACGGGGATTGTTCGGAGCAATCTGAGCGACGTAAGTGGTGAATCGCCCATTGAGACGCAGCCTGGTACAGACTTCCGAATCCTTCCCTAATTCGGACGATCTCTAAGCCTAATTGGTTAGGCGTTGGGTCGAGCCAAGACATCTTGGTTGCGTTGGGTGAAGGGACTGATACAGGTTTGCTGGTTCCTGGGTCGATCGCCAGTTAAAAACCAGTTCCCGCAAGGGATTGTCAAGCCGTCCTGGAAGGACGGAGTTTCTACCCATTTTTCTGATGATTAAATTGCGATTGAAGCGATACGGTAAAAAGCGCGAAGTGAGTTATCGGATTGTGGCCATGAACAGCAGCAGCCGCCGCGATGGCCGACCTCTGGAAGAATTGGGATTCTACAATCCAAGAACGGACGAAACTCGGCTCAATGTCCCCGCGATCGTCAAACGATTGCAACAAGGCGCGCAACCGACCGATACCGTTCGCAACCTCCTTACGAAAGCTAATGTCTTCGAACAAGTCCGTGCCGGAAACACGACCTCAGAATAGTGACGAGCCCGTAACGCCCCTTCCTTCGACGGAGGGGGATCGTCCCGATTATTTGGGATTGTTGCGTTTTTTGGTCAGTCCGTTTTTAGAGTCCCCGGAATCGTTGCGCGTCGATTGCGAGCGGTTGCAAAATCAGTCAAAAGTTTGGCTGAGAATGGCGTTTGACGATCCGGAAAAAGGCCGAGTTTACGGTCGCGGAGGCCGAAACATTCAGGCAATTCGGAAAGTGTTAGACGCTACAGCTCGTCTGGCGGGAGAGTCGGTTTACCTGGATATTTATGGGAGTGAAAGCCACGATCGCCCCTCTTCGGGCGGACGGGGTGGCGATCGCCAAAGCCCGAAACCCGGTTCTCGCCGTAGTTCGTCGAGGCGATCGCCCGCCCCTCCAGAACGCCCCCGCCCCTCGAAACCCCAGTAGGGACTCGTCGCCATCCTCGAAGACCGATCCGATTGACTCGTTCGAGATCGGATTCGGTCGTCGGCGATCGCCCTGTGCTGCCAGATTTCAACCTATTCTTTCACGTTAAAGACGCCTGTTTTGGAGTTGACTCTCCCCTTCGGCGTCTTTTTGCATTAAGGTGGAACTCGAAAGCCTGTGAATACGATCTCAGCATGAGCGCGGTATCGACCATCGAACTGCCCAGTCTCGACAGCGCGATCGCACTGTCCGGCGATCGGGAAACCAATCTCAAAACACTCTCGCAACAAACGGGCGCCCGGGTCGTCCTGCGCGGACAAGATCTCTATATCTCCGGAACGTCCAATCAGGTAGACTTGTGCTGCCGTTTGGTGCGATCGCTCGAAGACCTCTGGAAATCTGGCAAACCGATTTCCGGCGTCGATATCCTCACGGCCCGTCACGCGATCGACACCGAACGTCAAGACGAACTCACCGACATGCGCCGCGATGTCTTGGCGACCACCCGTCGCGGCGAAGAAATTCGCGCCAAAACCTTTCGCCAACGCCAATACATCAAATCCATCCGCACCCACGACCTGACCTTCTGCATCGGTCCGGCGGGAACGGGCAAAACCTTCCTCGCTACCATTTTGGCGGCTCAAGCCTTACTCGCCAACGAGTACGAACGCCTCATCCTCACCCGTCCCGCCGTCGAAGCCGGGGAAAAGTTGGGCTTTTTACCCGGCGACTTACAACAAAAAGTCAATCCCTACCTCCGTCCGCTTTACGATGCCCTCTACGAAATTATCGATCCCGAAAAAATTACCAATCTGATGGAACGCGGCATCGTCGAAGTCGCCCCGATCGCCTACATGCGCGGACGCACCCTCAATAACTCCTTCGTCATCCTCGACGAAGCCCAAAACACCACCCCCGCCCAAATGAAAATGGTCTTAACCCGCTTGGGCTTTAAATCTCGCATGGTCGTCACCGGAGACCTCACCCAAACCGACCTCGGCCCCGATCGCCACTCCGGCTTATTTGTCGCTCAGAAAATTTTGCAAAATGTTGAAGGGATTGCCTTCTGCAAACTCTCTCAAGCCGATGTCGTCCGCAACCCCCTAGTCCAGAAAATTGTAGCGGCTTACGAGCAGTACGATCGCTAGGGAAGTTGGCACCGAGAAGGCAAAAGGCAAAAGTAGGCCATCAGCCATAGGCATTTCCCACCCCCTAGTCCGGCCATCTAAAATCTAAAATCCCAAACCCACCCATGCCAAATCTCAAAGAATTCATCGAAGAAACTCAGCAATTAGGAACCCTGCGCCTGATCGTTACCAGTCAGGCGGCAGTTCTCGAAGTCCGTACCCGCATCGAAAATCTGTTTTATGCAGAACTTCCGAAAGGCAAATATGCCAACATGCACGCCGAAGGTTTCGAGTTTCACTTGAATATGGACGAAATTGCCACCGTGAAATTCGAGACCGGGGAAGCCAAACGGGGCAACTTCACCACCTATGCCATCCGGTTCGTCGATCGCGCCGAGAACAACGCCCTCAGTGCCTTCTTACAGTGGGGTAAACCCGGCGAGTACGAACCCGGACAAGTCGAAGCCTGGCAAGCGTTGCGCGACAAATACGGCGAAGTTTGGCAACCGAGTCCGATCGCCGAATAAGAACTCGCCCATATCGTCTCGATCGCCCAGGGGAAAAAAATTCATGCATTTATTCATGCATTTTCGTTCGCGTAGGGTCTCCAAAGGAGAATCGCCGACCAACTCGATCGCCACTCAGATCGGACAAGTATCTGCGTGGGTTGACGTTTGCCAATCCTGGTGTCAACACCTCCGGCGTATCGCCGTCCTCGCGATCGCGTTGTTCGGAATAACCGCACCCGCTTTAGCCGGATCCCTCGGCGATCGCGTCAGTCGCTTTCCCGAATGGCAAAGCAAACCTCGATTGCAACTGGCTAAGGGCGATCTGCTGTATCCCAACTGGATGGAAGGAACCTGGGAAGTCACCAGTACCTTACTCGAACAGTACGCGCCATTAGCCCCGGAAATTGTGACCCCAGGATTCGAGAAAAATAAACGATTTCTCAAAAAACCCGTCACCTTTCAGGTCAAATTCTCCCCAGAAGAATCCGCCCATCTTTCTAACGCACTGCCTTCAAGTCAAAATAACCGACAAACTGACGGATCCGACGACGTGACCATCGTTGCCGATCGCGAATTTAACGGCTTGAATTTAGCCAAAGCTTATTTAGGCGATCGCAAAGTCGTTTCCGTTAAAGTCGATCCCGACGATCCCAACCGTCAAATTACCGAACTCAGTGGCAATCGCACCCTGGTTTCCGTGGTCACGGCCCGAGGAAGCGAAATGCCGTCCGACGAAGAATTTATTGCCACGGAAATCACCCAACAAGTCTTTCGCGGCGATTCGAGCATTTATCTCAATGAAGTAGAGACGACAACCGATTATCGTAAACTTCAACCTCCGGTCACGGCGATCGAAGCCGACCAAATGACCGCGATTTATCTCTCCCCACAAGACCCGGATTTCTTCGCGGCGGGGGGTCAACCTGTCGCCCTTTACCATTACAAATTGGAATTGTTTCCCCTCGAAGACAACGCCAAAAAATAATCCGTTGTCATCAGGCGATCGCGATCCGACCCAGTCTGTTCTTGTTCGCGGCGCGATCGCCATGTTAGTTAGAGAAAACTAGATTCAACTTGGTCAACACGCACGACTGATGCGATCGATCAGTTCTTTTTTCACCGCTTCAGCGCGATCGTTGTCAATTTGACACGTTCCCGCATTTGCATGACCGCCGCCGCCATATTCGAGCATTAAGCTGCCGATATTGAGATCGCAACTGCGGTTGAGGATCGATTTACCCACCGCAAACACCGTATTTTGTTTTTTCAAGCCCCAGATCGCGTGCATGGAAATCTTGCAATCCGGGTAAAACGCATAAATCATAAACCGATTTCCCGGATAAATCACCTCTTCATTTCTCAAATCGAGAACCACCAAACTGTCGTAGACCTCCGAGCATTTTCTGATTTGGTCTTTAAACTGTTCTTGGTAGTCAAAATAGAGATCGAAGCGTTCGCGAACGTCGGGAAGTTCTAAAATTTCATCGATGGTGTGATTGCGGCAGTAATCGATCAACTCCATCATTAACTGATAGTTAGAAATGCGGAAATTTCTAAACCGTCCCAATCCGGTTCGCGCATCCATGAGAAAATTTAACAACACCCATTGTTTCGGGGCGAGGATGTCGGTGCGATCGAATTGAGCGGAATCGGCTTTATCCACCGCCGCCATCATTTCTGAGGAGACATTGGGAAAAGTTTCTCGTCCGCCGTAATAGTTGTAGACGACTCGTGCCGCCGAAGGGGCTTTAGGATCGATAATATAGTTTTCTTTGATTTCTTCATTTCTGAGGGTTTCGCTTTCGTGATGGTCGAAGGCCAGATAAACCCCGTCCACGTAAGGTAAATTGGTGGTAATATCGCGGTTAGTTATCTCGATCTTGCCATCCTGCATATCTTTTGGATGGACAAATTTAATATCTTCAATTAAATCGAGTTCTTTTAATAAAACGGCACAAACTAGACCGTCAAAGTCACTGCGAGTGACTAATCGGTATTTTCCATCGGTTGGAGACATAGAAAAAACAGAAGAAATAAAGAGCTTCGACGATTTCTATTGAAACCTATGTTTTCTCTGGTGTCTAGGGCAAAGCGATCGCGGCGATCGCGTATAGTCTACCCTACGCTTTGGGCTGCGCGTCTCCCCAGGAGAATCGCCCCTGAGTTAGTAGTTTGCATCCGTGGTGGCGAGAACTTCACTACCTGGAAGGGAACCGCCATGCCAAATTTCGATGGTTCTTTGCAAGCCTCCCGTCGCCAAGCGTTCCCCGTCGGGACTCCAAGCGATCGCCACGACTCCGGTCACATCTTCCGAGAGTTCGGCGAGTAAGGTGGCGTCGGTCAAATTCCAGATTTTGATCCCGTCGCGGCTGGTCGTTGCGGCGATCGTGGCGACGGGATTGAGGGCGAGAGAACGCAGGGGCGATCGCGTGCGGATGCTGGGGGCGTCCAATTGCCCAGTTTGCAGGTTCCACACGTGGATGGCGCGATCGAGTCCGGCGCTGACCAAACGGCGGCCATCGGGGCTGAATGCGAGGCTAGTAATCCCGGCTTCGTGGCGAAAGGGGGTAGCAATTGTCTCGGAAAAGCGGATCGCTTCCCCATCTTGTTGCAAGGGCCACAAGGCGATCGCCCCTTCTCGATCTCCGACGGCGAGGAGGGTGCCGTCGGGAGAAATCGCCACGGAATAAATCGGCTGAAAGGGCCACACGCTGTCAAGGGGTTGCGGATCGAGTAGATCCCAGAGTTTGAGACCGTCTAAGGCCCCACTCACCAGAGTGTGGCTGTCCGGGGTGATGGCGAGGGAAACGACATTGCTGAAATGGTCGAGAAAAGTATGTTTGAGTTTCCCGGTTTCGAGATTCCAAAGATTGACGATCGCGTCGTCGCCGCTACTGACGAGGGTGCGTCCGTCCGGGGTGAAATCGAGTTCTAACACCCGGTTTTTGTGACCTTTGAGGGTTTGAAAGCGCTTGTTATTTTCCAGATTCCACAATTCGATGCGCGGGTCGTTGCGACCGCCGCCGACCGCCAAGATCGTGCCGTCGGGACTGAAGGCGACGGATTCGACGGTGTTGGATTCTCCTTCGAGGGTGGTCACCCGTTCGGGGTTTTGCCAGGAAGCCGCGATCGCCGACAGGTCGCCATCTCGCCGGAGGCGATCGCCCCCGGTGGGATCTACGGCCCCGACGGACGCGATCGCCCCTCCGGCGAGGATCGCACTCAGGGTCAAGACCGCCAGCAGCCCCCGCGAACCCCCGGGTTTTTTGAAACGGCGATCGGCGCCAAAATTACGGAAAAATGGCAATCGAGTCACGATAGAGTCAAAAGGATGTTGCTTCGCCGGAAGGGGAACAGTCCCCATTTGGGTGCGAAGTAGGGACGGTTCGCGAACCGCCCCTACTTTGAATATTCGGACAAATCGTTTCCGCTTTAGCGTCGGCTGGGGGGTGTTCTTGCCAACCGTTGAGGATGCCTCGCAGTTCCCCCCGTAGGGTAGCCAAGGCTTCGATCTGGCGATCGATCGCCTCGACTTTCGCTTCCAAATGCTGTTTGACTTCCCCACACGGCAACTCGCCGCGATCGTGAACGTCGAGAATATCCTTAATTTCACTCAGGTTCAAGCCCAACGATTGCGCCCGTTTGATAAACGCCAGACGATTGAAAACTTCCGTCTCGAACAAACGGTAACCGGACGAAGAGCGCTCGACGATCGGATCGAGCAGTCCGATATCTTCGTAGTAGCGAATGGTTTTAATACTCAACCCGCTCCGGGTCGAAACTTCACCAATTTTGAGCCAGACTTTCCCCGAGGTTGCGTTCACGGGCTTCACTGCGAAAAATAGAGCTGAACTTCAGATGCACCGAAGTTAATGACGTGGCGGATGTTTTTTATCGGACATCAACATGGGTAATGGAGGTCGAGAAGAACTGGCAGGTAAATAATGCTCGGCAACGCGATCGCTCGGTCCCGGGTAGGGTCGTTGAGCTTGCCACCACCGCCAGAACAAGGCCACTCCGGCAAGGGTTAAGCCAAATCCAAACAACGACAAGCTCGCATCAGCCCCACCGATCGCTGCATCAACTACCCCCACTGTCACGACAAAACTGGTGACGGGTTCTTGACGGTAAGCTGACTTGAAAAATCTAAGCCATGCAGCATTCATCATACTTTGTCCGCTTTCAATAGGTCCTTGTAATCGTAAGACTTTGTGTTGGCCGAAGACTCCGGATCGTTTACGATTTACGTTTTTTCGGGATCCACTTACTTCCAGGATAACTCGGCTGCCTTAGATTCTAGGGGAAGCGGCTCCGTTTGGGTAGCGGGTGCGTGAGTTTGGCGCCGTCGTGTTGCCGTAACTCGGCGGCGATTCTCCTTTGGAGAGGCTAAGCGATCGCGCTGAAGAGAGGGCGATCGCTTAGCCTCTCCCCGACCGAAGGGCCGCCATTTCCAACGATGGCAATCAGGTCAAACCCAGCCAGGAGAGCAGACCCTGACCCGTGACGTACTCGACGATCAAGGTAATCGCAAACCCGATCATCGCCGCCCGACCGTTTAAACGCTCTGCATATTCGTTAAAACCGAATTTTGGCTCGTCGATTTTGGGAGGAGTGGAAGGTTGCGGTTGCGTCATGGTGTCTCCGGTTGAGTTACATTTCTTTACATTATTATCGTTTTCTATTGTAGGGATGTGCGCTCGGGCGTCAATGGGTCGGTGAAAATTGGCGATCGCGTATAGGCTGCGGTATCGCTATAGCCTACGGCATGGCTCCGCGCTTTGCGCTTAATGACTTCAAAGGAGTATCGCCCCGAGATCGTACGGGCGCCTTCTCACGCTAAAACGAATAGGAATCAACAATAGCGAGCGAGGACAGATATGGAAATTGGGGTTCCCAAAGAAACGAAAGATCGGGAGTTTCGCGTCGGTTTGAGTCCGAGTAGCGTCCGGGTTCTCGGAGAAAACGGTCATGCGGTCTTCGTCGAAACAGGAGCGGGAGAAGGGGCGGGTTTTAGCGATCGAGAGTACGCCGACGCCGGGGCGATCGTCGTCGCTTCTGCCAAAGAAGCATGGGATCGGGAAATGGTCGTCAAAGTCAAAGAGCCGCTTGCGGCAGAATACGACTTTTTAGCGAAAGATCGAGTGTTATTTACCTATTTGCATCTGGCTGCCGATCGCCCCCTGACCGAACGGGCGATCGCCTCCGGCGTCACCGCGATCGCCTACGAAACTGTCGAACTCCCGGACAAACGCCTGCCCTTGCTCACCCCGATGAGCATCATTGCCGGACGACTCGCCATCCAATTCGGCGCCCACTTCCTCGAACGGCAACAAGGGGGACGGGGTTTGCTCCTCGGCGGCGTTCCCGGCGTACGACCCGCCACCGTGGTCATTTTAGGCGGTGGGATCGTCGGAACCGAAGCCGCCCGCATGGCCGTCGGCATGGGCGCCCGCGTCCAAATCCTCGATATCAACCTCGATCGCCTCGCCTACTTAGAAACCCTATTCGGTTCCCGCGTCGAACTGCTCTACAGCGAACCGATGCAAATCGAAGCCGTCGTCCCCCATGCGGATTTGCTCGTCGGGGCCGTCTTAGTCCCCGGACGGCGGGCGCCCGTCTTAGTCAACCGTTCCCTCGTCAAACAAATGCATCCCGGTTCGGTCATCGTCGATGTTGCCGTCGATCAAGGGGGTTGCGTCGAAACCTTAAAAACCACCTCCCACACCAAACCGACTTATGTCGAAGAAGGAGTCGTTCACTACGGCGTTCCCAACATGCCCGGAGCCGTTCCGGCGACTGCCACCCAGGCCCTCAACAACAGCACCTTGCCCTACGTGCTGAAACTTGCCTCCGGCGGGATCGCGGCGATCGACGACGATCCCGCCTTAGCGAAAGGGGTCAATATTTACAAGCATCAGTTAGTCCATCGTGCCGTCCAGGAAGTGTTTCCGGACTTATAGCGGTCCAAGACTCCGGGGCGCGATCGCCGCGCCTCCGGAAATGCTCTCACTTACGGACTGGTGCTTTTTGTTTTCTTCGTTCCCGTGCTTTTTGTCGTTTTCTTCGTCGTTTTCTTCGTCGTACTCGACTTGCTCGACTTGCGAGAAGTTTTGGCACTCGACGCCTTCGCCGCCAGCAATTCGACAGCCCGTTCTAGGGTGATATTTTCCACCGTTTCCCCTTCTGGAATCGAGGCATTGGTCTTGCCGTGTTTGATGTACGGCCCGTAAGGTCCGTCGTAAATATTGACGGCAGCCTCGTCTTCCGGATGGGTGCCGAGTTCCCGTAACGGTTCCTTCGCTTTCTTGCTGCGACTGCCGCGCCCTTTTTTCGGTTCGGCGAGCAATTCCAATGCACGTTCGAGGCCAATTGTCAAGACATCATCGTCTTTTTTCAGGGAACGATAATCTTTGCCCTCCTTACCGAGATCGTGGACCACATAGGGACCGAAGCGACCCAGACCCGCTTTGACTTTGGCGCCCGTTTCCGGATGTAAACCCAGTTCCCGAGGTAGGGAGAGCAGACCGAGAGCCATTTCTAAGGTGACGTTATCCGGGGTAGTGCCTTTCGGTAAAGAAGCGCGTTTGGGTTTTTTATTCTCTTCCGTCGCTTCCCCGAGTTGGACGTAAGGACCGTAACTGCCGATCAGGAGGAAGACCGGGGCGCCCGTTTCCGGATCGATGCCGAGTTGGTCCGGGCCTTCGGTTTTCTGGCGCAGCAACAGTTCCACCTGTTGGGGGTCGAGGTCCGAGGGGGTCAGATCTTTGGGAATGGAAGCTTTGACAGTTTCCGAACCGTTTTCGGCTTCTAAATAGGCGCCGTAGCGACCGATGCGGACTTTGACATCGAGATTGTCCAATTCGATCGTGCGCGCCTCATTGGGGTCGATCTTGTCTTCTTGTTGTTTGACCTGAGTTTCCAAGCCCGACTCGCCGAGATAGAACTCGCGCAAGTAGGGCAACCAGGCGACTTTCCCCATCGAAATTTCGTCGAGGGTTTGTTCCATGCGGGCGGTGAACCCAGTATCCACTAGTTCGGGGAAATAGTTTTCGAGTAAATCGGTGACGGCGAAGGCAGTGAAGGTGGGGATCAAGGCATTGCCCGTCATTTGGGCGTAGCCGCGATCGACGATCGTGCCGATAATGCTGGCGTAGGTACTGGGACGTCCGATGCCTTCGCTTTCGAGCATTTTGACGAGAGAGGCTTCGGTATAGCGAGCGGGGGGTTGAGTTTCGTGGGAGATCGCCTCAATTTCGCCACATTGGGGGCGATCGCCCACCGCCATCGTCGGTAAAATCACTTCGCGGTCTTCCAAGGCGGCATCGGGATCGTCGGAGCCTTCGACGTAAGCGCGTAGGAACCCGGGGAAGTCGATGCGCTTGCCATTGGCGCGAAACAGGGCATTTTCGACGGTGAGATCGACGGCGATCGAGGTTTGGCGGGCATCGGCCATTTGAGAGGCGACGGTACGCTTCCAAATCAGCTCGTAGAGTTGGAACTCGCGCCCGGAGAGTCCGGTTTCTTGGGGGGTGCGGAAATGACTGCCCGCCGGACGGATCGCTTCGTGAGCTTCTTGGGCGCCTTTGCTCTTGGTGGCATATTGGCGCGGTTTGGGGCTGAGATATTCTGGGCCGTACATTTGCTCGACGCAAGCGCGGGCCGCCGTAATCGCCTGTTCCGACAGGTGGACCGAGTCGGTACGCATGTAGGTGATGTAGCCGTTTTCGTAGAGGTTTTGGGCGATCCGCATCGTGTCGCGGGCCGACAGGCGCAGCTTGCGGTTGGCTTCTTGCTGTAAGGTCGAGGTGGTAAAGGGGGCGGCGGGTTTGCGGGTGAGGGGACGTTCGTCAATGTTGCCGACCGTCCAGGGTTTGCCCGCGAGGCGATCGCGCAATCCCCGCGCCCTGGCTTCGTCGAGTAAGACCACATCCCGTCCGGCGGCAATTTGACCCGTGGCTTCGTCGAAATCGCTGCCGTTGGCGAGTCGTTTGCCGTCGAGGGCGATCAGTTTGGACTCGAAACGGTGTTTGGCATGGGTTAAGAAGGCTTTGAGATCCCAGTAAGAGCCTTGGCGGAAGCGGCGCCGTTCCCGTTCGCGCATGACCAAGAGGCGCACGGCGACGGATTGTACCCGTCCGGCGGAGAGGCCCCAGGCAATTTTTTTCCACAACAGGGGAGAGAGGGTATAGCCGACGAGGCGATCGAGGATGCGGCGGGTTTCTTGAGCGCGGATGAGCTGTTCGTCGAGGTTGCGGCAGTTGTCGAGGGCGGCTTGGATTGCTTCTTCCGTGATTTCGTGAAAGACCATCCGTTCGATCGGCACTTTGGGTTTGAGAACTTGGAGTAAGTGCCAGCTAATACTTTCTCCCTCGCGGTCTTCGTCCGTGGCGAGAATGAGGCGATCGCTTTCTTTGAGCGCGGCTTTGAGTTCTTTGACGACTTTCTTTTTATCTTTGGGGATCACGTAAATCGGTTCAAAATCGGCCTCCACATTGACCCCCAATTGCGCCCACGGTTCCCCTTTGACCGAGGCGGGAATTTCGCTGGCCGACTGGGGAAGGTCGCGCACGTGACCCATCGACGCTTCGACCCGGTAGTCAGACGGGAGGTAGTTACGAATGGTGCGAGCTTTTGTCGGGGATTCGACGATCACAAGGGTTGACATGGGAGGTTTAGAAATAGCTGCTGGGCTTTAGATAGTCAGTTGACAAAGGTTACGAAATCTGTCGAACCGAAGGCGAATCAAACAATCAAACGCCGATCGGAGCAATGCGGGTAGGAGTACAGAGGGTCTGGGGTGGGAGTTGGGGCGATCGCGATTCTCCTAGCCCCTTCGGAGTGGCTACGCCTACGGAGACGCTACGCGATCGCCGTTCGATCTCTATTTATAGATGATTGTCAGGTTATAGATGATTCTCAGGGGGACGATGGGAGCGGCGGGTTGGGAAACCAAGATGCCGGATACGCGAGTGGGGAATCCGACTATTTCCACACTTAGCCCGGAAGAATCAGACCGTCAAGAGTCCGAATCTGGGATCGGGACGGAGAACGCGGTAAGATCCAATCTTGTAAAGAATTTTGAATAGACTCACGCCAGTCACAAGTAAGCGATAGTATTCAATCTGCCGATTACCCCTTATGAACTTTGCCAATCTTGCAGCCCAGCTTAATGCCGGGACGATTTTGCCGGAGGGGATTGTCATTATCACCTTGCTGGCGGTCCTCGTCGGCGATTTGATTGTGGGGCGCTCTTCAGCGCGCTGGACCCCGTATCTGGCGATCGCCGGACTGGGTACGGCCATCCTCGCCTTATTTTCCCAGTGGAACAATCCCGATCCGATCGCCTTCTTCGGCGGTTTTAACGGCGATCCGCTCAGCGTCGTCTTTCGCGCGATTATTGCCCTGTCGGCGATCGTCACGATCCTGATGTCGGTGCGCTACGTCGAACAATCCGGCACCTCCCTGGCAGAATTTTTAATGATTCTGCTCACCGCCACCCTGGGGGGGATGTTCTTATCCGGCGCCGACGAGCTGGTGATGATTTTCGTTTCCTTAGAAACCCTGAGTATTTCCTCTTACTTACTCACGGGTTACATGAAACTCGACCCCCGTTCTAACGAGGCGGCGTTAAAATACCTCCTCATCGGTGCCGCCTCCTCGGCGGTGTTTCTCTACGGGGTTTCCTTGCTCTACGGACTCTCCGGGGGCGAAACCCGCTTGAGTGCGATCGCCGCAGGCATTGCCAACGGCGGGACGGGAGTCTCCATCGGCTTAGTCATCGCCCTGGTGTTCGCGATCGCCGGAATTTCCTTCAAAATCTCCGCCGTTCCCTTCCACCAATGGACTCCCGACGTTTACGAAGGCTCTCCCACCCCCGTCGTCGCCTTCCTCTCCGTCGGCTCCAAAACCGCAGGCTTCGCCCTCGCCATCCGCCTGCTGGTCACCGCTTTCCCCTTGGTTAGCGAACAGTGGCACTTCGTCTTTACCGCCCTCGCCATCCTCAGCATGGTCCTCGGGAACGTCGTCGCCCTCGCCCAAACCAGCCTCAAGCGGATGCTCGCCTATTCCTCCATCGGACAAGCCGGATTCGTCACCATCGGCTTAATCGCCAATACCGATGCCGGATATGCCAGCATGGTTTTCTACCTGCTGGTTTACCTGTTCATGAACTTGGGCGCCTTTAGTGCCTTAATTCTGTTCTCCCTGCGGACCGGAACCGATCGCATCAGCGAGTATGCAGGCTTGTACCAAAAAGACCCCTTACTCACCCTCGGTCTGACGGTTTGTTTGCTCTCCCTCGGCGGGATTCCTCCCTTCGCCGGATTCTTCGGCAAACTTTATCTCTTTTGGGCAGGTTGGCAAGCCGGACTCTACGGCTTGGTCCTGCTGGGTTTGGTCACCAGCGTGATCAGTATTTACTACTACATCCGCGTCGTCAAAATGATGGTGGTCAAAGAACCGCAAGAAATGTCCGAAGCGGTCAAAAATTACCCGGCGATCTCCTGGAATTTACCGGGATTGCGACCCTTACAAGTCAGCTTGATTCTGACCGTCGTGGTCACCTCTTTAGCCGGGATTCTCTCGAATCCGTTATTCTCGTTAGCCAACGATTCGATCGAGCGCACGCCGATGCTGCAATCGGCCCTCGTGCAAACGGAAACAGTTGCCTCGATTCCGGCTCCCGAATTGGCCGATTGAAGCCCCTACCGCTCTCGGTCGGCACTGGGATGCTTTCAATGACTATCAAAAAGCCTGACTGTTGCAGTCAGGCTTTTCTCTTGTTTTATAGCGGCGATCGCGACCAGACGAATTCAAGACTCGACATGATTGCGGACCTCATTGCGGATCTATTTCTCCTGGACCCAAACTTTAATCCCTTCAACGCGCAAGGCTTTGCCTCGACGACCGCAAAATTCGCCATCGCTGAAGACTTCCGTATCGCCGACGCGCTCGATATGAGCCATGTAACAGACTTTGTAACGCTGCGCTTCCGGTCCGGTCAGTTCGATCGCAAAACCTTCGAGTTTGTTTCCTTGACCGCGACTGCCGATATATTCCCCTTCGGTGACCCAGGGAGTATCGCCGAGGTTCTGTACGTGAGCCATGTAACGGATACCCAAACCGGGATGGGGCGGTTCGATCGCGATCGCAAAACCTTCCAGGCGCAAGGCTTGTCCCCGGGTTCCGGCAAATTCGCGATCGCGAAACTCCCGATCGCCGAAACGCTCCAAATGCACCATAATTTTCAGCCCTAACGCCGAATCGTTCCCTTCGGTCGTCGGGGTCGCCGGGGCCGCCGAACCGACGGTGAGGCGATCTCCTTGCGTTCCCTGTTGGGCTTGCTCGAAACTGGGCAGAATAATAACATCCGACTCTTTCGACGGTGGCCTTTGGGGTTCCAATACCTCGCGATCGGCTCGGGATTGCGCCTCGGTCGGCGCTCCACTGCCCCCGATCACCACCATTTCCGGCGTCGGACTCGCCGTCGTCGCGCTGGGACTGGCTCCCCCAATTGCGCACTGCAATTTGCCTCTAGACGCCGCCACGGTCAAGGGTTTGCCAAAGGCGCGCGCGACGACTTCCACCAGGACGCCCCATTCGTTATCTTCCACGTCCGCTTTTTCGTCGATCAACATCAGTAAAGCGGAAAACGGATGCTTGCCACTGGCCAAGGCGCCGACATCCGGCGGTAAACTGGAGGTCGTCGCACTGGCAATGCGCGATCGCAGTTCCCGGGCCTTTGCGTGGGCCGCCTGTAACGGCGGAAAGGCGCTTTCTTGTGTATGGGAGATCGACAAGACGCGATCGAGAACTTCTAAGGCTTTGTCTTTACTCTCATCTACCGGAGTGCTTTGACTCGGGGCGATCGCCCGCGCAATGCCTTCGAGGTCTTTAATTGAGGTCACTTGAGCGGGGGCGGGCAATCCTGCAGCCTTTGACGATTGCGCCAATTCCAGCAGGCGCGATCGCGTACTGGCAAAATCCCGACGATACGCCGAGATCGCCTCCATCAGCCGTTCGTCTACCGGAACCCCCGCCTCTTTCAATTCCACTGCCGCCTGTGCCAACCGGGTTCCCAAGCCCAATATGCGCTCTTTCAAGGTGGCAATTTGTTGCAGCAATTCGTTGTACTCTACACTCATATCGCTTTCTCAGATCGGTTCCCATCTGTTTATTGTGCCTCGTGATGGGGCGAGTGCGATCGCGAGTAGGGCGTCGGTGGGAGTGAACTTTAGAAGTTGGAATGAATCAAAAGATCTTGCTTGCTGCTCGAACCAGGGATCGAGCTCCTGAGCAACTCAATTTTACAATTTTATCTACATCGATTGCCCTAATTTAGCGATCGCCTCGGTCTTGGCGGGCCATCATTGGACGGTTATCTGAAACTTGTAATTTTTGATACTCGGCGACCACCGATCGCGCCAGATCGCATTTTCCCAGATTTAACGGTTCCCGTGCTGATTCTGCTAAAGAAAAGTTAGTCGCGATCGACGTAATAAGGCTGGCAGTTAAGAAAATGGCGAGTTTCATTGTTTGCACCCTGAGTTTGACTCGTCTATATTCACTGTGCCACTTTGACGGGGGCGATCGCGACGATCTCGATAGCTTGACGGTGCGATCGCGATCGCAGACAAAGATTTTTAAATCGATAATTAATAATACATTTGCATTGCTCTCTTGATTTTCTCGGTTATTTTGTCAGTCTATTTAGAAAAATTAGAAAAAAAACAATGGAAAGGGATCTTTTTAAATATCACTTAGACTCACCTCAGCCAACCGGTCCAATCTCTACGCCCTTTCTGCCAATTGCCGGATGGATTGCGGTAAAATCAGATGTTTCAATTAAAAGTTTATCTCTGGGCGATCGCGATCGCCACATTTCCTATTCCTTAAACACGGGAGATCGTCCCGATGTCGAATCCGTTTATCCCGGTTATCGCGCCCTCGGTTTTCATTTCCTTCTTTCTTTACAAGAGTTAAGCGATTCTACCTCTTTGGCGATCGCCTTTGAAATAGAAGATAAAATTTACGATTTTCCCATTCATTTCTCGCTCGACGCAACGGCGATCGCCACTTTCAAGCAGAAAAAATCTGCAAAACTAAGCCAAATCTCCTCAATTCTTCAATGTCCGATTTGTCAGCATCCTGAATTCTCGCAAGTCCACCGCGATGTTGTTCTAAAATGTAACAACTGTCACGCCGAATTTACAGGCGATCGCCGTCACTTTAATTTCCTCAATTCTCAACTCGTCGATTACGGTAACATCGAAGCCACTGCCAATATTTCGGCCTTCGGTTATGACGCCGTTGCCTCTGGTTTAATCGAACAGTTCGGTGACGGTCTAATTTTAGATAATGGTTGTGGCTTAAAACGCCATTATTATCAAAATGTAGTCAATTTAGAAATCGTCGATTATCCCACCACCGATGTCGTGGCGATCGGAGAAAAGTTACCATTTAAATCGAATAGTTTTGATGCAGTTTTCTCTTTTTTAGTCTTAGAACACGTGCGCCATCCCTTTGAATGCGCTCAAGAAATCATGCGCGTTCTCAAACCGGGAGGAACGTTATATGCGATCGCCCCTTTTCTACAACCCTTTCACGGGTATCCCAACCATTACTACAATATGACTAGTAATGGTTTAAAAAACTTATTTCAAGAATCTATAGAAATTTCGGAATGTGATGTTTATGAAAAAGCATTACCGATCGCCTGTTTGACGTGGTTTCTCAATGCTTACCTTCGCGGTTTACCGCCCAAAGTCGCCGAGGAGTTTAAAAATATGAAAGTTGCCGATTTATTAAAACATCATCGAGACTATCAAGATTGTGATTTTGTGACCCAACTTAGTCCCGAAGTCAATGATGAGTTAGCTTGCGCCAATTATTTGATTGGAATTAAAAGATAGGCAGTTTAGATTTTAGATGTTGGATTTTAGATTAAGGGAGTCGGGAATTAAGGGTTTTCTAGGGTTTACCTTTTGCCTTTTTCCCCTTCCCCCTTTTAGGTTTTACCTACATCGCTTCGATCGCCGCTTCCAAAGCGATCGCCACGTGGGTCCAATGAGTCCCTCCCTGACAGAAAACGATATAAGGTTCTCGCAACGGACCGTCGGCTGAAAACTCCGAGGTACTGCCATCGATAAATGTCCCGCCAGCCATCACTAATTGGCTCTCGTACCCGGGCATCGGCGCCGGGACGGGGTCCAGATAAGACCCGACGGGGGAATGCTGTTGGATGGCGCGACAAAAGGCAATCAGCTTCTCCCGAGAACCGAGTTTCACCGCTTGGATGATATCGCGGCGGGGGGCCATCGGGGCGGGATTGACTGGATAGCCGAGGCGATCGAAAACCAAGGCAGTCAGGTGATTGCCTTTCATCGCTTCCCCGACCATTTGCGGGGCTAAAAATAAGCCTTGAAACAGCAATCGGTTTTGCTCGAACGTGGCGCCGCCACTGCTACCAATTCCCGGCGCCGTGAGGCGACAGGTTGCAGCTTCTACCAAATCGGCCCGTCCGGCGACGTAACCGCCTGCGGTGGCGATCGTCCCCCCGGGATTTTTGATCAGGGATCCGGCGATTAAATCGGCGCCGACGGCAGTAGGTTCGCGGGTTTCGATAAATTCGCCGTAACAGTTATCGACAAGACAAATCGTTTCAGGATTTTGAGCTTTGACCAGCTTGACGATTCTTTCAATATCGGCGATCGCCAAACTCTGGCGCCAGCAATAGCCGCACGATCGCTGAATCGATACCACCCGTGTTTCCGGACCGATCGCCGTCGCCAGTCCTTCCCAGTCGATCTCTCCCGTCTCAGTTAAGTCGAGTTGACGGTAAGTTATCCCAAAGTCCAATAGAGATCCCTGACCTTCCCCGCGCAAACCGATGACTTCTTCTAATGTGTCGTAGGGGGCGCCCGCCACTGCCAGCAGTTCGTCCCCGGGACGCAAAACGCCGTAAAGAGCGCAGGCGATCGCGTGGGTTCCCGAGACGAACTGAACTCGAACGGCTGCCGCTTGGGCTCCAACAATATCGGCAAACACGCGATCGAAGGTCTCTCGTCCCAAATCGTCGTGACCGTAGCCGCTAACGCTAGCAAAATGATGGACGCCGACTCGATACTGCCGATAAGCCCCTAAAACCCGGTTTAGATTCTGCTTGACCTTCGTGTCAATTGCAGAAAAGATGGGTAAGAGTGCCGTATGGGCTTCTTGTAGCTGTTGAGAGCAGTCCATCCAAACCTCAAGGATAAAGTGATAGATTGAAGACAAGGCGTTGTTGCCCTCATCCAGAAGGCTGTCCGCCGTCAGCTCTCAATTCTCAAGGATTTCAAGCTCTTCGGTTGCTCCAGTCTGACTGTTTGGATAGCTCAATTGGGCAAAACGATTCGTAATTAAGGTTACTGCATGACGATTGCCACTTCAACACAAGAAACAACCGGGCAAGACAAGCCCCTCAAACCGAGTTGGTCGATTATCCTATTTATGGCGGCCATTCATATCCTGGCACTGTTGGCTTTTCTACCGAGCAACTTTAGCTGGGCTGCCGTCGCTTTAATGCTCGTTCTCCATTGGGTTACCGGAGGCTTGGGCATTACGTTGGGATTGCACCGTTTGGTAACGCACCGCAGTTTTCAAACCCCCAAATGGCTGGAATATTTCCTCGTTTTGTGCGGGACGTTGGCTTGTCAGGGAGGTCCGATTCAGTGGGTCGGACTGCACCGGGCGCATCATACTCACTCCGATACTCCATTAGACCCCCACGATTCTCATAAAGGATTCTGGTGGAGTCACATGGGCTGGATGTTGTACGAAAGTCCGGCAGAAGCCGAGGTGCCTCGCTTAACCCAAGATATCGGTAACGATCCGTTCTATCAATTTTGCCAAAACTATTTGTTGCCAATTCAAATTGTTTTCGGTATCGGTTTGTACTTCTTAGGCGAAGCGATCGCGCCGGGATTGGGTTGGCCCTTCGTAATTTGGGGTATTTTCGTACGCTTGGTCGTGGTTTATCACTGCACCTGGTTTGTCAACAGTGCCACTCATAAGTTTGGCTACCAAAGTCACGAGTCTAAAGATGAATCGACCAATTGCTGGTGGGTAGCGCTGACGACTTATGGTGAAGGTTGGCACAATAACCATCATGCGTTTCAATATTCGGCCCGTCACGGGTTGGAATGGTGGGAAATCGATCTGACCTGGATGACGATCCGATTTTTACAAGCGCTCGGTTTGGCGAACAATATTAAACTCGCACCGAAACAATAATTAAAACTTGAGGGGGAAAAAGGGTTGATGGTTCGCTCGTAGGTCGTACCATTGACCCTATGTTTTTTTTGATTTTAGATTTTAGATGTTCTGGAATTTTAGAGTTTAGATTTCAGATTTGACTGTGTTGGGTGGTTGCCCGCGCCGGACCGAAAGGGTGAACGTCGGGTAGTTCGCCAAAAAAACATCATATCAACAAAAATATAACGATAATATTAACGTCCCCACTACAGATTCAACCCAGTTAACACCGACTCATGGATCGATCTAAAATTGTTGCCATCATTACCGGAGTCATCTCCATTCTTTTAGCGGTTGCCTATCTCGTTTTAGTCCAATTACTCGATTTTCGCGGTGAAATGCTTCCGGCTCCCATCGAACCCGGTTTGCTCGTTCCCCCTGAAATTGCGACTTTCTTATTCCGCCTATGAAATCACCCACTTATTATTTCCTCTCGGTTTTGGCCTTGTCTGTATTTTGGGCTGTTCCCGGGCGAGCGGTGGATCCCGAGGACTTGCGTCAATTACTCGATACCCAGCGCTGTCAGGGATGCGACTTGCGCGGGGCAAATCTGGAAGGGGTTGACTTGCGGAGCGCCGATTTGACCGAGGCGCAATTACAGGGCGCCAACTTACGTAATGCCGATCTCAAATACTCGAATTTTCGCGGCGCCAACCTGACGAATGCGGTGATGATTGCCGCCGATTTGGAAGCGGTCAATTTTAGCGATGCAGTTTTGCGAAATGCGGACGTGCGCGGCGCCAATTTAACCGATGCGGTACTGACGCGGGCGAATACTTGCGGTTGGCGTCGTGACGGCGCCCGACTGGAGGGGGCTAATTTGCAAGATGCGCGCTGCGTCCCCGACCGACCCGAACCGCAACCGAGACCGAGACCGACCCCGGAGATTCGCCCCACGGAAGAAACGGCCCCACCCCTGTCTCAAAGTGATGCGGTCAAGTTAATCGAGGATTGGTATGCGGCGAAAGAGAAGATCTTTGCGCCGCCTTTCGATCGCGAGTCGGTGTTGCAACTGACCACGGGGGTGTTACTGACCGACGCATTGCAAGCAATGAATTGGTTGCGCGAAAATAATGCATTTTATAAATACGGGATTCGCCGGGTCGAATCGGTCGATCGTTTTGTCAGAGAAGGCTTTAAAGGTACACTGGAACTGACGGTGACTGAAGAATATAGCCTTTACGAAAATAATCGCATCAATCCCGATCGCTCCCGCTTTGAAACGAAAGATCTTCGCTATTTTTTAGAAGTGGTTGACGGTCGTTGGAAAATTGCCGATTACGAAGAAATCGACTGAAACGGACGAAAGGGCCGTGGGCGATCGGTTATTTCCCGATCGGATTCGATCGCCGAAGTAAACAAAAGCACGAGTTGCCCGGATTGACTCTCTCGATGGCTGACCGGAGCGATCGGTTATCATAGGGAAGGACGGCAGCAGAGGCTTACTCCTCGGCGATCGCCGTTCGGGTGAATCGCTCGATCTTACTGAGTCTTAAGGGGAAAAAACGCACCTTAAAACCGATCGAAGCTTTCTCGTTTCCTCGGCTCGATACCTCGATCGGTACTCGAAACGATCCCGATCGGATGGCTGACGAAGCGATCGCGAGCGATCGGGCTTTTTTCGATCTCGTTCCAGATCGATTGTTGCAGGTGCAGTTACTCGATCTAACTTTTACTAACATTTTTCTTGGGAATGGCTAAATTAATAAATCCGACATTTAACCTATTCCTCTATTACCTAAAAGATGGGGTCAACACTCTGTCAGCCGATCGCCCGCAAACCTATAAAAGCTTTTTACAAACTGCGATTCAAACTTCGGTCAAATCTCTCAACCCGACGGTTTCCCAACAAGAGTTAGAAACCGATTTAAAACGATTTTTGAAATCCGTCTATCTCGGAGAACTCAGTAGCTTTGAATTTTCGGGTTATTTAGGGGAAACTTACTCGGTGAGTGGCTCTTATAACTACTTTCCGATCGACGATAGCGAAGGCTTGTTATTCAAAGTTGCCATTCAGGGGAAATTTGAAGGAGCCGAATTAGCAGATTGTCTCGAAAAAATCCACGGCATCGAACCGGACGATCGCTCGGTGGCGGGGAAACTCGGCCAAACTTGGACGATTTCCGGCTGGGTGGAAAATGCCAGCAAAGAAGAACTCGAACGGTTGGCAACTCAAGCCTATAAAAACTTACTCGATCGCGGCTGGCAATATCAAGAAACGGGACAATTTTTAGGGGGAACGGTTTTTGAATTTTGGCGTTCTTCGCCGGAAATTTGGGAGAATATCGAACAGTCGAGTCACGCGGTCGTCATTTTTTATCCCAATGCCAAAGCGGTAGAAACTGCCGCCGAATTTTCGGAAAGTTGGAAAAGTCTATTTTGCCATCGCAACAAAATTTTATCCGCTTATGCGGAAAGTCGCGAACTCAAGCAAAAAATGTTGCGAGAGTTCAACCGGATGTCGCCGTCGATCGAACAAATCTATAATTTAGAACTGGCGGAACTGAAGGCGGCGTTAAAGAAAAATGTCGCCGTTTTATCGGATTTTGTGGAGAATATCCATTCCTTAGAAAGGCAACAAAACGCGATCGAAGTCAGCTTGCACAATTACGAAAAATACGCCAATTACATCCAAGGAAAAGCCGAACGGGGGTTTCAAGTCAGCAACGATTTTAAGTTCCTGCAAGGCTTCGGCGACATGGTCAAGCTCAAATATCAACGGCAGATCGAGAAAGATTACGCCAGCGTGCGCCCCTGTTTGGATATTTTGGAAAATTTGATTATGACGATTCGCGGGATCGTCGAAATCGAACAGGCGGAACGCGATCGCGCCTTCCAAAATTTTGTCGGGATCGCCGGATTCGGCTTTGGGACGGCGATCGTCGTCGCGGCGAGTTCCCCGAGTTGGATCGACGGCTTCGCCGATGCGACCCCGATCGCCCCGTCTGGCTCGAATTTACTGCTGGTCTTGAGTTTGAGCGTTCTCGGAGGCGGCATCGGCGCGGCGTTCGGCTGGATGGCAATTTCGACCTTTCGTCCCAAACGGCTGCCTTCTGGGGGCGATCGCTCCTAATTCCAGGGATTACCAGTCGTCGTGACGGTGGCGATCGACGGTCCAATCGTCATCGTCGTACAGTAACTCGCCGAGGGGTCCGGGGACTTCGTACTCCTCCTCGTCGTCGTCCTCGTACTCGTCCTCTCGGTCGGGTTCTCGCCGGGGACGGAAATCGGGACGCGATCTCACGTCGTCGCGATCGTCTTCGATCTCGGCTTCGAGGTTCCCTTCTTGCTTTAACGGTTCGACTACGCGGGCGATCGCATCTTTCACGAACGCTTTGACAAACTCGTCCTTGCGGGTCAGTTGAAATTGCTGTTGCACCACTTCCGTCATCCCGCCATCTCCCCAATCTTGATCGTGGCGGAAATATTCAATAAAACTTTTCCCTGCAATCCGGGTCAGATACGCCGCCGTGACCCCTTGAATCGCTTTCCCGACGGCGAAGGTACTCAAATTAAACTGCAACGCCGCCGTCACTAATTTGACCGCGCCTTCGACAATGCCCAAACTGGCGAGGGTTTTGCCCAAAGACAGGGCTAATTCCCGTCCGCGTTCCATATTGATGTCACAGCCGTAAATTTTGCCGATTTCGACGACCATCTGCGCGTTGACCGCCGCCGTCGCCAAGACGTCGATCACCGGAACGGGAGTGCAGGCGATTACCCCGGCGCCGATCCATTGAAAACGGTCCACGACGCGATCGGCTTGTCGGCGCCGTTGGGTGTCGATCAGGCGGCGGGCTTCTTCGCCGAGACGTTGGGATTGCAGCAGGATGTTGTCTGCCACTAGATCGTCTCCCTCTGCCCGTAAAATGGCCGCCATGCGCCGGATTAAGGGCATGATGTCCGGTTCGGCTTGGAAAATGCCGCCGTTGTCGAGGGGGATCGCTTGGGGATGGGCGGCGATCGCCACGACGTCACTCGGCGCGATCGCCCCGCGTACCCGTTCTCGCAACTGTCCGAGGATGATTTCCCGTTCCTCTTCGGGATATAAGTCGGTTTTGTTGAATACCAGCAGCGATCGCTTGCCAATTTCTGCCAAAGCTTCGAGGGGTCGCCGTTCCGATCGCAGCAAGTCGTTATCGACGACAAATAAGAGTAAATCTGCTTCGGCGGCGAGCGATCGGGCCACCCGTTCCCGTTCGGTTCCCGCGACCCCCGCTTCCAAAATTCCCGGCGTGTCGGTAATGAGCAAATTTCGTTCCAATCCCGGCAATTTCAGGCAGTAAGTCGCCCCCGCTTCCGTCGTTCCCATCGGCGCGTCCACTCGCCCCACCATGCGCCCGAGTAAGGCATTGACCAGCGAGGTTTTCCCGGCGGATCCGGTGCCGAAAATGACCACCCGCAAGTCCCCTCGGGTCAAATTCTGCTCGATTTCGCGCGATCGCAACAGCAAGGCGCGCCGCGCAACTTCATCTTGAATCTGTCCGACCTGTTTGCGAACCGCTTGCAAGGTTTCTCCGGCGGCTTCGCTTTTCTGCGCCGGAATTTTGGGCCGTCGGCGCCGCCGTTTGGTCTGGGTCTGACCGAAACCGGGGAATAAACGAAAATAGTAAGCGAAAGCAACTACCAGCATCGCCAACAAGGCAATCACTAACAACAGCAACAAGTTGGCGAGGAATGGATTCGTCCAATACACTTGGCTGTAAAGCTGGCTGATGGCCGTGACCAGCCACAGAACCATCCCTAAAATGAGGGTGATTCCAATCAAGATGGTGAGCAGGCGCGACAATGGCATGATCGGTAGTGGCTTTGAAGACGATCGAAGGCTAGCAATCTTATTGTCGCATTAGGTTTCGTTGACTGTCTGGGCTGGTGAAACTTCCGGCGGATCCCTCGGGGTTTTTACGTTGGTTTTTTGGCGATCGCTACTCTATTTCTACCTTCGGTCTTCTCGAACCGTTCCACGGAGAAATACAGCGACCTGAAGGCGGCGACAGGGGCGATCGCGATCTGGGGTCGTTATTTCCTCAACCCCCAGATTGTTCTGACAATTGGGTAAGGATACTGTTTTATTTTTAAAGGGAAAACTATACTTTTTGCATTCACTCGCGTCGATTATTATGCAGCCTCGGCAATCCCCAGATCCGTTCTCGAATTCTACTGAAACCACTGAGGATGATTACTCGGTGTTTTTTGAACCGCCTGGCGATCGCTCGCCTTCCGAACGGTCGCGATCGCGTCCCGGTCTCAAAGGGGCGATCGCGGCATTTAATCTACGCCAAAAAATTAGTTTGGGATATATCGTAACTCTCGGAATTGTCGCGATCGGCTTGACGGGAGGCTTTGTGTTCGGTACGGTTCATCAAGAAAACGGGATCCGTGCTTTTGCGATCGCCGACGAACGCGAGCAAATTCTCAGCGACCTGCGCATTGCTAGTTTGGAAGTTCCTTTATATATCCAGGAACTGGCGATCTTACCCGATTTTTCTCCTCAAAAATTCGATCGCTTCATCCTCCAGTGGAAACAAGAATTACAGGAGATCGATCGCGATTTAACCCGACTTCAAGCTTTGCATTCCGACGACCATGACCTCAGTCAGTTTTTTGAAAAATATCAAGATGTCTCTCGCGATTACGAGCGCGAAATTGAAAAACTCTCCAATGAATTAACTTTTTTACTCTTTCAAACTGAAGAAATTGGAAAAGTCCGCAGCTTGTTATTGAATTTTCGGCAAAAACCCGTCATTTTTCGCTTCGATCGCTTTTCTCGCGAGTTGGAAGTCGAGCGCAAAGTCGCCAGCTATCAAGCCGAAAACGCTCAACTTAAATTAAACCAATCGATCTTAATTCGTAAGTGGTTTATCTCAATTACCCTGTTGCTCTCGGCGATCGTCGCCATTTTATTTGCCCTCTACACCAGTCGCGCGATCGCCCTTCCCATTCAAGGACTCACCCGCGTCGTCCGCCAAGCCACGGAAGAATCGAATTTTGACCTCGAAGTTCCCGTCACGACTGAAGATGAAATCGGTCAACTCGCTCTCTCTTTTAACCAACTTATTGCTAAAGTCAAATACCTTTTAGGCGAACTCGAAGCTGAAAAACAAACCCAGTTAATTCAAAGTGAAAAAATGGCCAGTCTCGGGCGCATGTTGGCGGGAGTGGCTCACGAAATTAATAATCCCATCAATTTTATCTACGGCAATATCGATCCGGCTCGTGAATACATTGAAGATATGTTAACGTTAATCGAAACTTACGAAGCAGAAATTCCCAACCCTCCCGACGCCGTTCGCGATTGTGCGGAAGAGATCGAAATTGAGTTTTTAAAAGAGGATTTGTTAAAACTTTTGCAATCGATGAAAATCGGCGCCGATCGCGCCCGCGCTATTGTCTTGAGTTTGAAAAACTTTTCTCGTTTGGATGAAGCCAATCCCCAACCTGTTAATTTGCACGAGTGCATCGATAGCAGTTTGCTCATTTTACACAATCGGGTCAAACGGGAAATCGAGATCGATCTCAAATATGGCGAAATTCCTAAGGTCGAAGGCTATATGGGATTGCTGTATCAAGTGTTTATGAATATCCTCAGCAATGCGGTCGATGCTTTGGAAGAACAAACGGTAATTCAAGGTGCGGAACCGAAGAAAATTACGATTTCTACGGAACTGTTAAACCCTAATTCGATTTTGGTTCGGATCGCCGACAATGGATGTGGGATTAAACCCCAGGATTATCAAAAGATTTTTGAAAACTTTTTTACTACGAAACCACGGGGAATCGGGACGGGTTTGGGACTGGCGATCAGTCGCCAAATTGTTGAGGAAAAACACGGGGGGAAAATTGAGTGTCTTTCGACTTGGGGACGGGGGACGGAGTTTCGCATCGAGTTACCGATTAAAAATCCCGATCGCCGATAAACGATCGCCCCTTCTACTTCCGGATCGGATCGGTCTACGATGTAGGTTCAAGCGATCGCTCTTTCACCGCGATCGCGGCTAAAAAAATCTACAATCAGATCGATAACGTTTTACGAGTTCAAATTACGAGTTCAAACCAGTTAGGACGAAATTATGGGACTTTTTGACCAAATTATCGGTGCGATCGATAGCAGCGATCGCCAAGCCAATCCGAGTCAATTAGGCGCTATTCTCAGTACGGTGCAACACCTCACCCGTAATACCAATGCGGATTTATCCACGACTCAAACGGCGATTTCAATTGTCGGGAGTTACGTGCGATCGGCCCTTCAGGAAAAACGAGCCACGGAAGGCGAACAAACAGCAAGCTCGATTGTCAATCATTTTGCCGGAACGAGTGCCAATCCTCAAGCGATCGCCGCTTTGTTTTCTTCCTCGCAAGTCAGTCAGTTGATCGAGGCGATCGGCGCTAAAACTGGACTCGATCCGTCTCAAATCCAAATGATGCTCCCGATTCTCATTCCTGTGGTGCTGAATTTATTACGAACGGGTGCCAATACTGATAATCCGGAGGCGGAAGGCAATCCCGTTCTCAACTCTTTCTTGGATGCCGATGGCGATGGCGATGTCGATATCGCCGACGCGCTTAATTTGGCCGGAGGCTTTTTAAATCGGGGTCGTTAGGTTTTTTACATGGGTGATGACGGTAAAGGTTGGGTTCGATTTACCGTCGTTACTCCCCTACGTTTCGGCATTTTTACGTTATTTTCTCGTTTTTATTTATATATTTCTTAATATTTTTCTTAACAAAAGTTTGCGCCGAAAAAGGGGTTTTGGGGCTTGACTGGCCTCGAAAAATATTGTATTATTTTTTATATAATGGGAATATTGACACAATTTTTAAAATTGCAAAGATTCCCATTATAATATAATACTACCACAGAATTAAAAATTTGCACCAACTTCCCCAAAAAAAGGGCGCGCGCCCAAACTCGTACCGAGTTCGATTTAGTGCCGAAGCGGGTCAGTTATCCACTTGTTGCATGTAATTTCCCCAAATTTGAGCGGCTTGCGAGCTACTGCCGTAGGTGGGGGTGTTATCGTCATTGCCCAACCAGACTCCAGTCACCAGGTCGTCACTGGGAATATAGCCGACAAACCAGAGATCGACCCCGGAATTGGTGGTGCCTGTCTTCCCCGCTTCGCCGCGTCCGAGATAGGCACTGCGACCCGTACCGGATTGAATCACGCCGCGCAACATGTCGGTCATGGTGCGAGCGACATCGGGAGAGAGAACGGGGCGGTTGGCGCTGGGGTCGCGAGCGTATTCGTAAATGACGCGGCAGGTTTGGGGGCGATCGCGATCGGTGCAATCGCTGCTGTCGAGAATGCGGGTAATGGCGTGGGGGCGGTTGCGGCGTCCGTCATTGGCGAGGACGCCAAAAGCTCCGGTCATTTCCAAGAGGGTAACTTCGCTCTGACCGAGAATCAAACCGGGAACCGCTTGTAATTTAGAGCGAATCCCGAGACGGCGGGCCATTTGAACCGTGCGATCGAGTCCGACCTCGCGGGCGACGCGCAGGGCGATCGCATTTTCCGACTGAGCGAGTCCGGTATACATATCCACGGCGCCGCCACTGCGATCGCAGCCGCGAAAAGACTGACCGGACCAGCGCAGGGGTTCGCAAGAATAGACCTCAGACGCCGGGATGCCGCGATCGAGAGCCGCCGTGTAGGGAAAAATTTTAAAGGTGGAACCGGGTTGGCGCAGGGCTTGGGTAGCGCGGTTAAACTGACTTTGTTGGTAGTCTACCCCTCCGGTGAGGGCGAGAATTTCTCCGGTCCTCGAATCGAGGGTGACGATCGCCCCTTGGGAAAAATTGTACTGAGTGCCGAGGGTATCGACGCCCCGACGCAAAGCGGTTTCTGCTTGCTGCTGGATGCGCGGATCCAACCCGGTTTCCACGATAAAATTGCCTTCGCGGGCGAGACCTTCGCCGAGGAGTTCTTCCAACTCGGCAAAGACGTGAGCGTAGAAATACGGAGCGATCGTGCTGTTGATAATTTCGAGAGCTTTGGGGTTAATTTCGATGCGCGATCGCCGGGCGCGATCGGCCTCTTCTTGACTAATCATGCCCAACCGCCGCATCCGATAAAGCACGCCGTCGCGGTAGCGGACCGCCAACTGATAGTTTTCCACCGGATTGAACACGTTGGGGGCGGGCAAAATCCCCACCAACGTCGCCGCCTCCGACAAAGTTAAATCTCGGGAAGACTTGCCGAAATAAAATTGCGCCGCATCTTCAAACCCGTAGAGGTCGATCCCCAAATAAACCCGATTCAAATAACCGAGTAATAACTCGTCCTTGCTGTAAAACGCTTCCAACTTGAGGGCGACGATCGCCTCGCGCAGCTTGCGACCCGCCGAATCCGCCGTCCCCACGTAATCGCGGAACAGACTGCGGGCGAGTTGTTGGGACAGGGTACTGCCCCCTTGCAAGTTGCCGCCGCGCAAATTGACCGTAATCGCCCGCAGGGTGCCGATCGGATCGACGCCCAAATGCCAGTAAAAGCGGGAATCCTCCGAAGCGATCAGGGCTTGGGGCAAATAGGGAGAAAAATCCGACAGTTGCCGCATTTCCACGTGGGCGTTGTTAAACGGGGGACGCAGGGGGGTTTGTCCGTCGCGGGCGTAGACCACCACCGGACCTTGAATCGAGGTGGGAAAGGGGCGCACTTGGAATTTCTGCCATTCGATCGCGATCGCCGCCGTCACCAACGCCGCCATCCCCGAAATCCCGTAAAACGTCCAGCGCATCGCCAGGACGATCCACGGCGGCGGGTCGTGATAGAGAATTTCCACACTGTCGGCGAGTTCGGGCGGGCCTAAATTAAAGCGATCGCCGTGACGCAGGGGTTTCTTTTTCACCCGGCGTTTGCCGCGATAAATGCCGTTGGTCGAGTTTTCGTCCTTGAGGAAAAAGGGGGCGTTGGGGTCTTGACTGTCGCGCCATAAAGACAGGTGAGTTTGGCTGACCACCGGATTGCGGATGATGATATCCGAGGTTTTCGACGATCGCCCGACGATAAAGCGATCGCCCAATAACGGATAAATTTTCGGCTGTCCGCCGTCCCCCTCGTAAATTCGCAGTTCCGGTACCTTGGCATTAGCTTTGAGCGACAGCCGCGAGAAATTGACCCGGGTCAGTACCGTTTGTGTCGCTTGGGTAATGACCCCGAGGATCGTTTTCGGTTGTTGGGGAGGGGGAGAAGGGGGAGGAGAACTCATGAGTGCTTTTAAGCAGGAGAATCGGCAAGCTCTTCTATTTTAGGATTGTGGAGACTTACACTGTCAGAGGTGCCTGAAGAGTGCGGGTCTGGCGTCTTCGTCGTTCAATCCGACGACGAATCGGATCGATCCGCAGACTCGGGATCGGGCGATCGCTTCTCCCCTTCGCCGTGCTGGGCTTGCCAGAACATCACCACGAGCAAACAGGCAATCCCGAGATTGATCGAAACGTCGGCGAGATTGAACACCGGGAAGCGGATCAAACGGAAATCGAGAAAATCGATCACTTCCCCGGTGGCAAAGCGATCGATCCCGTTGCCGATCGCCCCGCCGAGAATCAGTCCGTATCCGGCTTGTTCCCACGCCGACAGGCGCGGTCCGAACCAGCCCCAGGCGATCAAGACCAAACTGACGAGTAAGGAGAGCCAGCGCAACCAACCGCTCCCCTGAAACAAACTGAATGCGGCCCCGGTGTTGGTGACGAAGGTAAAATGAAAGACCCCCGGCCATAAGGGCCAGGTTTCGCCGTAGTCGAAAACGCCGACGACCCAGAATTTGGTGAGTTGGTCGAGAATGACGGCGATCGGGGCGATCGCCCAAAACAGACGATTTTTAAAAAATTTCATGCTCCAGGGTAGGCAGGTCAACGGCGGCGCGGCGCGATCGCGTCCGGTTCGGGGGTCAACGAGAGCGCGCGGAGGCGCTCAATAAAACATTAAACTACGAACCCCAAACGCGACCACTGTCACCGCACATAAAACCGCCAGTTGACCCGGTAAAGGATTGAGAGAATAAGCGATCGCGGAACGGACGAGGGCTTGGTTGGCGAACAGGTGCATCGCACTCAAATAGAGCAGTCCGACCAGATGGATCGCCAACAAGCCGCAGATCCCGCTAAAGGCGAGGGATTCTAGGCGCGGCGGCATTTTGAATGCCAGCCAGCCGCAGATCCACGCCCCGGGAACGAAGCCGAGTAAGTAACCGAACGTCGGTTGTTTGAGATAGTCCAGACCGCCGCCTTCGGTAAAAATGGGAAACCAGGTCAACCCCAACACCAGATAGGCAATTTGGGAGAGCGCCCCGGCATTTTTACCCCCGAGACAGCCCACGAGTAGAACCGCCCCCACTTGATAGGTGACGCCGAGGGAGTGAATGGGGATGCCATCTTGTTGCCAATTCCAGGCGGGGCTGGCGATCGAGGCTTCGAGAAACGTACCGCCAATGGTCAGCAGTAAGCCGATCGCCGCCCAGATCAATTCGAGGGGAAGACGCACGGTAACGGGGTCGGTGGAGGAGGACGAAATCGGCGGGCGGGACTTGAGTCGGTGGCTCTCGGGAGGAGGGAAGTTAGCGCGATCGCCCATGGCGATCGCCTTGGGGGACGGGAGCTTCCCCCCCTTCGAGTCCGAGTTCGGCGAGCATGGCTCGGTCTCGTTCCGGCGGTTGACCCATGGTGGTCAGGTAGTGACCGACGAGCATGGCGTTGATTCCCGCTTTGAAGCCGAACGATTGCAGTTCGCCCATGACCGCTTCCCGTCCGCCCGCATAGCGGATAATTTGCTCGGGGAGGAGCAAGCGGAAAATGGCGATCGCCTTGAGGGCGTCGAAGGGGTCGAGTTTGGGCAGATGACCGAGGGGAGTCCCTTCGCGAGGGTTGAGTAAGTTTAACGGGACCGATTCGACCTCTAAATCGCGTAAGGATAAGGCTAAATCGATCCGGTCTTCCCAGCTTTCCCCCATGCCGATAATGCCCCCGGTACAGGCTTGGATCCCGGCGGATTTCAAGTTTTTGACGGTTTCGACGCGATCGCCCCAGGTGTGGGTGCTGACGACTTCGGGGTAGAAGTTTTCCGACGCTTCCAAGTTGTGGTTGTAGCGGGTCACTCCCGCTTCGGCGAGGGCTTCGGCTTGTTCGGCGGTGACTTCGCCCAAAGCGCAGCAGGGTTTGATCGAGGTTTCGGCAATAATCCGGCGCACGGTTTCGAGTACCTGCTCGAATTCTTTCGATTTCGGCGAGTTATATTTCGGTCCGCGACCTTGGGAAACCAAGCAAAAACGGCGCGCCCCCGCCGCTTCGGCAGCTTTGGCCTGTTCGAGAATTTCATCGGCGGATTTCAAGCCGTAAATCGGCGATCCTTCCCCGGGATGGTAGGCGGACTGGGAGCAGAAGGAGCAGTTTTCGGAGCAACCGCCCGATTTGACGTTGATGATGCTGCACAAATCGACGGTATTGCCGCAACATTCGCGCCGGACGCGATCGGCGGCTTCGCACAGCAATAAGATGTTTTCTTGTCCTTCAATTTCGGTTAAGGCGAGTGCTTCGGTTTTGTCGAGGCGCTCTCCGGCGATAATGCGCGTGGCGATCGCGTCGAGGCGATCGCGCAGCTCATCTGGAGTCGCCGACCGCAGATCGATGGATTGCGACGATCGCGCAGATGGTGAAATCGGTACTTGAACCACTTTGCAGCCCTTTGATAATCGTTGCTCTAAGCATTCTAGTGAAGTACCGCCGATTGAATCAAAAATTACAATCAAAGATTACAATCGCGGCTTCCTACTTCTACCGCCGAAGGCTCCAGAAAACAAGTTTTCTATGGGTCTGACTCGGCGTCCGTCGGCCCAACCCCGTCTTCCCCAGAGTTGTTACGTTTTTAGACCCTTGGTTTTCGCCGCTAGATAAAACTTACCCAAACTTACCCATCAAGTCTGAAAGCTTGATGAACAATACGTTTGAGTCGATTTTACTTCCTGCTTCTACCAAGGGAGTCGGTGAGTCAGTGCGGTCTTGGGGTCTCCCCAAGTAGAGCAACTGACGAACCCGTAGGGCTCGCTCTTGTCCACAGGCGTTAATTTGACCGTAGCTCGACCTATTTTTTCCAGATTTTTGGCTGCGTTTAAATCTCTGTCTATTTTGAGATGACAATGGTCGCAACCAAACAGTCTTTCTGATAAGAGTAATGAGTCTTTAATGCTTCCACAATTAGAACAGATTTTACTAGATGGATAAAATCTGTCTACGATTATTAGTTGTGACCCATATATTTGGCTCTTATATTCCATCTGCCGTCGGAATTCATAAAACCCCATATCGGCGATAGATTTAGCTAGTTTATGATTGGCCATCATGCCCGATCCGTTTAAGTCTTCTATCACATTAACGGCGTGGTTCTTGCATAATTGTGAGGTCAACTTATGTAACGTATCTTTTCTGAGATTAGCGATTTTCCGATGGAGTTTTTGGACTTGAAGCTGGGACTTTTTTCGATTGGCAGAGCCGAGACTTTTTCGGCTAACTTGTCTTTGGAGTCTAGCTAGTTTATTTGAATGCTTTTTATATGCTTTTATTCCTTCTATACTTACTCCCGTTGATAAGGTGGCAAGCGCTTTTATCCCCAAATCTATCCCCACTACATCTGTTTTCTTCTCGGTGGGGGTCACGTTGACATCTATTTTAAACGAAATAAACCAGCGATCTGCCTCTCGACTAATCGTCACATTTTTGGGTTGATAATTCCCCGATAGTCTTTCATAAGTTTTCAGAATTCCAATGACAGGAACCTGAATTTTATTTTCAGATAATATTTTTATAGTTCCATCTAGAGTAAAGCTGTCTTGTCTACCTTTTTTCTTAAATTTAGGTCTAGATTTCTTTTTTTTAAAGCAATCTTGCCACGCCTGGGCGAGATGTCTGAGAGCGTATTGAGGGGCACACTTAGAAACTTCGTAATACCACAGATTCTCTGGTTTTACTAACTTATTTAACCATTTATGTAAGTCAATAGCTGTGGGAAATTTGATTTTTTCATCGGGACGACAACCGGCATTATGTGATAAAATTCCTAACCACAACCCGTGACCCCAATTGTAAGCATGACGCGCCACTCCCGCATGACGAGCAAGTTTTTGTCGTTGGGTCAGATTAACTTTAAGTTGTGTTTTCAACCCTAATAACATGGAGTTAAATGCTCTACGCTACCAATGGCGCCTAACTAGTGCTAATTTTACCACCACTGATGACTTTATTAACAATTCAGTTTCTAGAAATATTGGTCAATGCTACGGGAATTTCTCACGATTTGAGTAAGATTGGGTAAGATTGGCTAAGTTTTTGGCTTCTGTAGTTAACCCTTGGAGTAGGCGTTCCAACAAGATCGAACATTGTAGCACGAGGAGGGGATCGCGCATCGATCTCCGGGGAGCGATCGCCCCAAAGAAACCGAGTGATAAACTGTGATAAATTTATCACTCGGTTTAATCACTTGAGAGAAGGGAGTTAGACCGATCGCCGCGCCGTTAATCTTAGGGAGCGATCGAGCTAAAGGCCATGTGCTTGTAATATTCGGTTTCCGTCACGATGTCGCGACTGCTTTCGACGCGATCGAGGAAAACGATGCCGTCGAGATGGTCGTATTCGTGCTGAAACACCCGGGCGACAAAGCCGGAAAACTCCGCCCGTCGCAGTTTGCCCCAGCGATCGGTATATTCGACCTCGATCGCCTCGGACCTCGGCACCAAGCCACGAATCCCGGGAATACTCAAACAGCCTTCCCAATCTTTAACCATTTCATGGGAACGAGAGAGAATATGGGGGTTAATAATTGCCGTCGGCTCCATGTGAGGAGCGTAAGGATAACGCACCGTCGGACGAGACGCCAGCAGGAACAAGCGATAAGATTTCGAGACTTGGGGAGCGGCCAACCCCACCCCATTGACTGGGGCGACGGTGGTCGTCAAGTTGTCGATCAGGGATTGGATCGAGGGGTCGTGAACGTTGGTGACAGGTTGAGCGGGCGATCGCAGAACTGGATTGCCTAACTGAGCGATATCGAGTAATTGCGCTACAGTCATGATGAATGCTCCCTGTTGCAAAGCAACCTTAACAAAATTTAAGACCGTTGGTCAGTAGGGAGATTGCCCGGTCGGACTTCAATCGTTCGGATCTGACCGTTGCGATTGACCTCCACCCGCAACGTCGAGCCAATTTTACTCTCTTGGACGATTTGCTGAACGGTTTCCGACTTGGTAATCGTCTGACCTTCCATTTTTTGAATCACATCTCCGGCGCGGAACCCGGCGGTAGCGGCGGGAGAATTGGGAATGACCCGGACCACCAACACCCCCGAATCGACGGAGACCGTAATCGGACTGTTGGGGTCGCTATTAATATCTTCTTTCAATTCCGGAGTTAAGGCGATCATTTCGATGCCCAAAAACGGATGTTGGGCGCTTCCGGTCGTAATTAACTCGTCGGCGATCCGTTGGGCGGTGGCGATCGGAATTGCAAAGCCCAAACCTTGGGCGCCACTGATAATCGCCGTATTCATCCCGATCACCTCGCCACTTGCATTGAGCAACGGACCGCCGGAGTTCCCGGGATTGATCGCCGCGTCAGTTTGAATGAAGCCGACGCGCTTGTCCGGGACGCCGACATCGCTACTCGATCGCCCGGTGGCGCTGATAATCCCGGCGGTGACGCTGTTATCGAGACCGAGGGGATTGCCGATCGCGATCGCCCACTCTCCCGGACGCAACTGTTCGGAATCGCCCATGCGAACCACCGGAAGCTGACTCGCCTCGATCTTGACCACCGCCACATCGGTGACCGGATCTTCCCCGAGGACTTCGCCTTCCAACTGGCGACCGTCTCGTAACACCACCGTCACGCGATCGGCACCGTTGACCACGTGGGCGTTAGTTAAAATCTGACCGTCTTCACTGATGATAAATCCCGATCCGGTGCCGCGTTCCACGCGTTCGCGCGGTTGAATCGGGATATTGTTCCCAAAAAAGCGACGGAAAAACGGGTCGTCAAACGGCGCCGGAACTTGACTCGTGACCGTCCGCGCCGCATTAATCCGCACCACCGCCGGACCGACTTGTTCCACCGCCTCCACGATAAAATTCGAGTCGGTTCCCGGCGGTAAAATCGCCACAGTAGAGCCGTTGGAGCCGTTATTCGGCTGACCGGACGCCGGAAGATTCGACGGTTGCGATCCTCCACCGAGCCCCGACTGGGGGGATAAACCGGAGTTAGACGCCAAGAAGCGATCGCCCGCCAACGCGGCGCCACCCCCCAACAACACCAACACAAAATAGAGCAGGGGTTGCTTCCACGAAAATTTCCCAGATCGGTCCGCTTTATCTGAACTGTTCATCGCCATCATGTCCGGCTGCCTTGCCAAAGTAAAATCTCGACTTACGACGCTGCTAGAGAATTCTCCGAACCAGTCGCTGACTTAAGTTTCATTATAAGTTAGCGCCATTCCGGGTAACGGCTTCTCAGAGGAATTGCTACAAATCCGCGATCGCCCGTCTAGCAGACATCCGATCTGCTACCGTGTTGGCAGAGTCACCGGGTTGGCAGGGAAACGGAGTGCAGATTTTTTTAATCCCTCCCCTCCCCTCGCGCCGGGTTGCTCTACCCCTCCAACTCCCATCCGCGCGCGCCATCGGGTAGGGGAGGGGACGCAGGCGAACGCGATTTGAGAGAAGAGGTCACTG